>NZ_BAABCQ010000132.1:0-22381 GCF_039539045.1 Streptomyces marokkonensis | reverse complement strand
CTGCATATTTCTCTCGGTAACACCTCAAAACCAGCACAAGTCGGCACGGGAAACCCGGGCCGGCACCCACCACGCTAACGCCTGCCGGTACCTGATTCACCACTGAGACTTTTCCCTCACCGGTCCGAGCCGGCCGGATGCGGGGCGAGGGCAGCCTGGACGAGACGGGTGAACCGGGTGGTCGAGCACCGGAGCTTGCGGAGCAGCCGCCAGGGCCTGAGGGCAGCCATTCCCCGGTGCCGTGTTCGCGGGTCGTGCGGGTCGTGCGGAGGGACGCCCCGCACGACCCGAACTCGGCGGCAACCGCGACACTCCCTCCCGCTCGGCACCCGAGAGCTCATGACGGCGCACCACGGGGGGGCACGCTCAGTCATTACCCGATCACCGTGGAAGACGATCCCTGGTGCTCAGCGGACGGTGCCGTCCCACTGCCAGTCCGTACGGTGGGGCAGGCCCGGCAGCCCGGTGCGGCCCGTGCACCACAGCAGGGTGTCCGACGGGGCATGGCCGACGGGGGCGTCGGGGAAGAGGCGGTCCACGATCACCGCGCTCACCTCGTCCGGCGGAGGCAGCTTCAAGCCCAGGCCGCGGCCGATGTCGAAGGTGTGGAGCGTGAGTTCGGCGAGGCCCATGGCGGCGAAGCCAGGTCCGTCGGAGTGGCCCCAGGGGTGCCAGGCCCGCACTGAAGCGGGGGCCTCGCGGACCGCCGAGCGCAGCAGGACCGTGGCGATGTGCAGGCCCTCCAGACAGGAGGCCACGGGAGCTCGCGCATCGAGCGAGGCGAACAGGGTGATGTAGCGGTCGGTGGGCCGGGCGATGAGCAGGCCGGCGTAGCCGACCAGGCCGAGTGCGAGGTGATCGAGCGTCGCGCGGCAACTCCACCCCAAGTCCCCCGCCGGGACGGTCCAGTCCCGCTCCGCCGCCCCCTCCAGCGCGGACAGACACTTCTGTTCCGTGGCGGCGAGCAGGTCGTCCCACGGGGGTTGTACCGCGGCAGGGCGCTTCGACTCGATTGCTCCGGCGGTCACTTCGCGCTCTCCGGCTTCTTCAGAACCTCGACAACGCTCGCGTAGCTGTCGGATCCGTGGCCCGCCGTGCGAGCGCGCAGCATGGTGGCCTTGAGGAGCTCCGGCAGGGCGTTGTCGACCCCGCGGGCCGCGGCGGCGTGGATGAGGTGGTCGATGGCCGCGATCTGTACGTCGATGGTGGCGTCGTCGCCCGGGTAGCGCCCGGCGTCCACCTGGGGCGCGTAGGTGGTCATGAAGCCGGCCACGGTGGTGAGCCAGCGGAGTGCGACGCGGGTGAACGCCGTGGCGTCCGTTCCCTGTGCCGTGACCACGGAGGTGCCGTGCAGCCACCCGGTGAAGGTCGACCACATCAGGCCGAGCAGGGCGACATCGTGCAGCGAGGCCAGGCCCGGGTCGGTGCCCAGGTGAAGGGGGTCGCCGAGGGCGGCGAGGGCCGGGCGGTGGGCCTCCAGCAGGGCGGCCTCCCCGCTGTAGAGGAACATCGTCCCGGGACTGCCGACGCCGGGCGGGGTGGTCATGATCGCACCGTCGAGGTAGGCGGCGCCGTGCCGTTCGGCCCACGCGGTGGCCTCGTGGGCCTGCTCCGGGGAGCCCGAGGTGAGGTTGACCAGGGTCTTGCCCTCGAGAACGGCTGCCGCCGGGCCGAGGATGCCGTACATGGCGTCGTAGTCCAGAACGCAGATGATGGTCAGCCCGCTCGCCGCGACCGCCTGGGCCGGGTCGGCCGCGAGCGTGGCACCCTTGGCGAGGAGCGCGTCGGCTCTGCCCGGGGTGCGGTTCCAGACGGTGGTGGGGTGGCCCTGGTCCAGGAGCGCGGCGGCCAGTGCCGAGCCCATCGAGCCCAGTCCGATGACGGTCACTGCCTCGCGTACGCGGTTCATGCGGTTTCTCCCTGTAGGACTGATCCGCCTGTTTGTTCTGCCTGGCGGTGATTGATCACGTAGGCACCACGTTCGCAGCGGGTGGCGGGCCGGAACAGTGACAGGAGTGACCGCCTTCACCAAATTCCCGCCAGATCCGCGACGTACGCTGCGGGCATGAGTGCTGGTTCCGTGGCCCTGGTCGTGCCCGAGGACATCGGGTTCCCTTCGTGGGACCTGTACGAGGTGAGCATCCCGTGCACGGTCTTCGGCAAGCCGCAGCCCGATCTGGCCGATCCTTGGTACGACCTGCGGATGTGCGGGGGCGGCACATCGATGGAAGGCCGGCAGGGTGGCGAGCGGGCCGAGTTCGGGCTCCAGCTGCGAAGTCGCTACGGGCTGGCGGACCTGGCGGGCGCGGACACCGTCATCGTGACGTCGGTGCCCGACGCCTGTGTCGAGGACGGCGCGCCCGTACCCGAGGAGTTGGTCGACGCTCTGCGGCTGGCCTACGACGGGGGCTCCCGCATGGTCTCGCTGTGTACCGGTGCCTTCGCGCTCGCCGCGGCGGGGCTGCTGGACGGGCGGCGCGCCACCGCTCACTGGATGCACACCGCGCAGCTGGCGGAGCGTCACCCGAAGGTACGGGTGGACGATTCGGTGCTGTACGTGGACGACGGCGATGTGCTCACCAGCGCCGGACTGACCGCCGGACTCGATCTGTGCCTGCACCTGGTCCGCCGGGACCTGGGCGCGCATGTCGCCAACCAACTGGCCCGCCGGATGGTGGTTCCCGCGCACCGGCCGGGCGGGCAGGCGCAGTTCATCGACCACTCCGTGCCCGCGACGGACGCCCGTGGACTGGGGCCCGTACTGGTCTGGGCCCTGGAGAACCTGCACCGGCCACTGACCGTGGAGGATCTGGCGCGGCGTGCCGCACTGAGCCCGCGCACCTTCTACCGGCGGTTGCGCGAGGCGACCGGGGTGACGCCGCTGCAGTGGCTGCTCAACCAGCGCATCGGCCAGGCGCAGGGCCTGTTGGAGTCCACCACGCTGCCCCTGGAGAAGGTCGCCGAACACAGCGGACTGGGCACGGCCAACAACCTGCGTTACCACTTCCTCAAGCAGGTCGGCATCTCACCGACGCACTACCGGCGGACGTTCCCCGCCGCGGGCGGTGGACACCCGGGCGGGGATTAGACACAGGTTTCCGAGCACAGCCGTTCACCTGATGGCCTCCCGGCGGACCGGACGGGAGGCGGGACCGTCGCGCCCGGCGGTCACGGGCGGGCGGCCGACCAGGTTGTCACCGGAGGCCACCGGGATGGCCGCCGAAGCCGGCGTCGACGGTGGAGCCGCGTCACGCACCACGGCTCGCCTGACGGCATACCGGTCCATGCGCGCGCACCGCTCACGCATCGCCTCCCAGGACGAGAAGGCGGCACCGGTGTTCCCCGCGCAGCCACACGCTCGGAATGCCGGACCTCGCTCCGAGACCCACGAGGCGTAGCCTCCACAGGATCCAGCACACACCCGGCACGGGCTTCACAGGCGGCCGTTACGCTCCAGTCACAAGCCGCTGTTCGTTGCTTCTGTCCGTGCCTGGGCCTGTGCCTGTGCCATCAGGCGTCCCCGTACGCCTCGCCGCCCGGTTCGAACCCGGCCGACCCCGCGGTGACGTCCGCGAGCCAGGACCGGAAGGCGTCCACGTCGGCCTCGGGAAGGCCGATCTCGATGGTGACGGCCTCGGCGTACCGCACGTCGCGCACCTCGCGTCCCGCCGTGCGCAGGTCGTTCTGGAGCCTGCCGGCCCGCTGGTGGTCGACGGTCACCGTGGCCAGGCGGAACCGGCGGCGGGTGAGCGTGCCGAGATCGTCCAGGGCCTCGCCGACCGCGCCGCCGTAGGCGCGGATGAGTCCGCCCGCGCCGAGCTTGACGCCACCGTAGTAGCGGGTGACGACGGCGACGACGTACCGCATGTCCCGGCGCAGCAGCATTTGGAGCATGGGGACGCCGGCGGTGCCGCCGGGCTCGCCGTCGTCGCTGGCCTTCTGGACGGCGGCGTCGGCTCCGATGACGTACGCCCAGCAGTTGTGGGTGGCGGTGGCGTGCTCCTTGCGTACGGCCGCGACGAACTCCTGGGCCTCCTGCTCGGTGGCGGCCGGGGCGAGGGCGCACAGGAAGCGTGAGCGGTTGATCTCGGTCTCGTGCACACCCGCGCGGGCGACGGTGCGGTACTCGTCCTGCATCCGGTCAGCCTATGCGCTCACCGCGATCCGCCCCTCGGCGCGGTCGTCGCGGTCAGCCGGGCGGCGCGGCGGACCGGGCCCCGGGCGCGCGATCACGCCGGGGCTCCGATGTCCCGGGCGAGGTGCAGGCCGAGGAACCGGTCGGCGTAGGCGTAGATCTCGAACCGGGCTCCGTCGGGGAGGTCCGGATCGGTCTCCACCCGGCGCAGGACGCTCAGCACCCCGGGGGCGTCCAGGTCGTCCTCCCAGGCCGCCCGCAGTTGGTCCCGCACCTCGCCCGGGACGGGGCGTGACGGCTGCCGCGCCCAGGCGGCGACCGCGCGACGCCAGCGCGTGAGCGTGTCCCGGGCGTCGCCCAGCGCGCTCGCGTCGAGCTCCACGCGCGCGTGGTGGTGCCGCTCCAGCAGCGCGAGACGCACGGCGTCGGGGGCGGCGGGGTCGTCGTCGAAACCCTCGATGTCCTGTCCGGCCGCGTCCACCGGGGCCACGGCGACCGTTGCTCCGTCCGGCGCGGCCCCGCCCTGGCGCACGACGTACACGGCCTGGCCGGTGCCCGGTACGGAGCCGGCGGCGCCGCCGTCCTCGAAAGGCCGGACGCCGAGGGCCGCGGCGTCCGCGCGCAGCCGCGTCCCGTCCTCCGCGCCGGTCAGCAGCGCCCACGCGGGCGTGCCGTCCAGTTCCAGGGCACGGACCAGGAGGTCGGCGACGAGCAGCACGCGCAGCCCGGTCGTGTCGCGGCCCGGCGCGTGCGCCACGACACGGGTGGGAGCCCGCCGGGCGGGGGCGGCGGAGGTGGGCTTCTGGGTCCGGGCGTCGATGATGCGCAGCACGGGGTGAGCGTAGGCGGGGCGGGGCGGTGGCGCACAGGGGGCGCGCTCACCGCCCTCGTCCCCACCGTGCGGGAATCCCGGCGGGCCGCCGTCCGTTGTCGCTGCGGAAGAACACGAGAAGGTGGCAGACGACGCGAGAAGATCGGTACGCGAGTCGTCCACAGTCCTAGTCCCAGGAGGCCGCCGGTGTACGGCGACGAGGCAACCGTCCGGAAGATCCTCACCGAGCTCGGCGACACCTGGGCCGTGGTGGGCCTGTCGTCCAACCGGCAGCGCGCGGCGTACGGCGTCGCCGAGGTGCTGCAGCGCTTCGGCAAGCGCGTCGTGCCCGTGCATCCCAAGGCGGAGACGGTGCACGGGGAGCGGGGGTACGCCTCCCTCTCGGACGTTCCCTTCGACGTGGACGTCGTCGACGTCTTCGTCAACAGCGAGCTGGCCGGGCCGGTCGCCGACGAGGCGGTCGCCAAGGGCGCCCGGGCCGTCTGGTTCCAGCTCGGCGTGATCGACGAGGCCGCGTGCGAGCGGACGCGGGCCAGGGGCCTGGAGATGGTGATGGACCGCTGCCCCGCGATCGAGATCCCCCGGCTCGGCTGATCGCTCTCCCCGGAAGGCCTGGCCGCAGGGGCCCGGGGCCCGCGGGGAAGTGACGGCCCCTCACCGGACGCCGGCCGGGTCCGTCCCGATGACCACCACGCGGGCCCAGTCGGGCGGTGAGTCCGGTGTGTACTCGGGGTTGTCCTCGTCCCACGAAGAGCGCGCCCGCTGCCGGGGGAACAGTCCGACCACCGTCCGGCACGCGGGTCGTACGGCCGGCCAGGGTGTCTGTCCGTCGGTCAGGACCACGACTGCGTCGGGCGCGGGACGTGCGCGCAGCGCCTTGTCGAAGCCCGAGCGCAGGTCCGTACCGCCCCCGCCCACCAGGGGGATCCCCTCGGCACGGCACAGGGAGTGCGCGAGCCGGGCCGACGCGTCGCACGGCACCACCGTCACCAGGTCGCGGCGCCCCCCGACGGCACGCGTGATCGCGGCGACCTCGAGCAGCGCGCTGCCGAGTTCAGCGTCGCTGACCGACCCGGAGGTGTCGATGACCACGGCGACCCGGGGCGGTCTGCGCCGAAGGCTCGGCAGCACGACGCGGGGCATCCCGGCCGAGCGCCTCGACGGCCGGCCGTAGGTGTAGTCCTCTCCCGCGCCGCCTCCGCAGGCCGCCGAGCGGACGGCCGCTCCGAGCAGGTCCCGCCACGGCTGCGGCGGATGAAAGGCCTGTTCCGCCCACCGTTTCCATCCCTTGGGCGTGTTTCCCGGGCGGGCGTTGATGCCCTGCGCGACTCGGAAACGCACCGCGTCCTGCTGCTGTTCGCTGAGCCCGTCCGCGCCGTCCGGCCCGAGGTCCCACTCCCGTTCGAGTCCGTCGGCGCCGCTGCCGCAGTCCAGCCAGGCCAGGCTCTCGGTGAGCCGCCCGAGCCGGAACTGGCGCAGGTAGTCCTCCATGAGCTGCCCCTCGGGCAGTGCCAGGAGTCCCGGCTCGACCGCCCCCTCGGGGCGGGCCAGCCCGTCCCCGAACACGTCGTCGTTGATCTCGCAGTCCGCGGCGATGTTCATCCGCAGCCGTTCGGCCGGGCCGGCCAGCCCGCGCTCCCGCGCGACCCGGTCACCGCGTCCGTGATGGTCGCGCAGCAGGTGCGACACCTCGTGCACCCAGACCCCGGCCAGTTCCTCAACCGGCGTGCGGTCCACGAAGACCGGCGAGACGTAGCACCGCCAGTACCGGTCGACGGCCATCGTCGGCACCGCCCGCGACGGGACGACGTGCAGGGCGAACAGCGCCGTCGCCAGGTAGGGCCGGGCCCGGGCGGCGTGCAGCCGGGCGGCGAAGAGCTTGTCGAGGTCGCAGACGACCGGGACGGGCGTGGTCGTCGACGTGGCTGGACTCACCGTTCCTTGCGTGGCCGTACTCGACGTCGCCGTACTCGGCATCGCCGTACTCGGCATCGCCGTACTCGACGTGCCCTCACTCGTCGTTCCCGTGCTCATCGTCGTTCCTGTGCTCATCGTCCCGCCTTCGCGGCGCCCGCGTTCCGCGCCGTCGCCCGGTCGGCCGCGCGGTCCGCGCGCCGGGACAGGGCCATGGCTCCGGCGAGCCGCTCGATCGACGCCGGGATGTCCCAGTCCTGTTGCCGCAGACCGGCGAGTGTGGTGGCGGGGACGACCACGACGTCCGGGGCGCCGGTCTCCATCGCGCGGGCCAGCAGCGCCCACGCCGCGTCCCACCGGGGCTTCTCCGGACGTCTGCGCACGGCGGCCACGACGCCGTCGAGCGCGGCCTGGCGCAGGTCCCCGCGTTCGGGCAGCACGGCACCGGACGGGTCGGCGAGCAGCGTCTCGGGGTCCGGGAGGTCCATCCGGTCCAGGCTCGCCATCAGTTCCAGCCCGGGACCGTCTCCCACGGTGCCCCGTACCAGCAGGGAGAGCACTTCCCCGGAGGAACCGGCGGCGGTCGCGAAGGCGATCAGGTTGAGCGTCATCTCCCAGCTCCGGGGCGACGGCCAGGCACCACCCCGGCGCGTTTCCCCGCTGGGCAGGCGGTGCACGAGCCCGGGGCGGGCGGTGAGGAACTCGCACACCGCGCGGCGGGCACGGCCCACGGCTTCCGCGAGCCCGTCCGGGTCGAGTCGCGGCAGCGTCGCCCGGGGCCAGGTTCCGCCGAGCCCCCGTACGACGACGTCGTGGTCGTGGGTCCACTGGAGGTGGACGAACCGGTTGGCCAGCGGCGGGCTCAGCTCCCAGCCGTCGGCCGCCGAGGAGCGCGGATTGGCGGCAGCCACGATCCTGACCCCGGGCGGCAGTCGGAGGGCACCGATCCGCCGTTCGAGGACGAGGCGGAGCAGGGCGGCCTGTACGGCCGGCGGCGCGGTGGACAGCTCGTCCAGGAACAGCAGCCCCCGGCCGGCCCGGACCAGGCGTACCGCCCAGTCCGGCGGGGCCATCGGGACGCCCTGTTCCGCGGGATCGTCCCCGACGACCGGCAGCCCGGAGAAGTCGGACGGCTCGTGGACGCTGGCGATCACGGTGGTCAACGGAAGATCCAGGGCGGTGGCGAGCTGGGTCAGGGCAGCGGTCTTGCCGATCCCCGGCTCACCCCACAGCAGTACGGGGAGGTCCGCGGCCACGGCCAGGGTGAGAGCCTCCAGTTGGTCGTCGGGCCGCGGTTCGGTGGTCGTCTCGCGCAGCAGGGTCAGCAGTTCACCGGCGACGTCGAGCTGGGAGGGCTCGGAGAGGTCTGAGGAGGAGCCGGGGCCGACGGTGGACACGGAGGTTACGGACATTACGGAGCTTACGGGAGTACAAGTCGTCATAAGTCATCACCTGTGGAGCTCGTGGTGGGCAGGAAGGGGCACTGGACGGGACCCGGCGGGGGGCGGGACGCCCTCGGTCAGTCGCGGGTCGCGTGGCGCGGGCGGGAGCGAGTGACGCGGGGACGGTAAGGGCCCGGACAGATGCGTTTGGGACCGGGTCCTTCGAGGCCTGCCCGGAACATCCCGTAGGTGATCCGCCGCTGCACGGCGGCCTCCAGTTCGTCCCGCAGGGCGCCGTCGCGCAGGCAGGCGTCGGCGCCCAGCAGGTCTTCGACCACGGCGAGGGCGCCGACGGTGTCGCCGTGGTTGAGGCGCTCTCGGATGTCGGGGAGGCACTCCGGACGTCGGTGCGCCTCGTCGATGACCTGGAAGCAGGGCAGCGGCGTGCCGGTCAGCGCGGCCAGCAGCTCTTCCCGGCGGACTTCGGCCGGGTCGTGGTCCAGCGGCGCCAGTACTCCGTCGACGAGGCCGATCCGGTGCCGGGCTCCCCGGCAGTCCACGAGACGGGACTGTCGCGCCGAATCCGGGTACGGAGTCCGGGGCGGGGCGGTCGGCACATGGTCCGGCACCAGCGCGGAGGCGACCAGCGGATGCAGCCGACCGGCCTCGAGGGCGCCGGCGCGGACCAGTTCCAGGTCGGGTGGTACCCAGGTCGCCGCGTCGGGCAGCACCGGCAGCGCGGACGCGGAGCCGCCCGTGTGTGCCGGTTCGATCCGCAGCGTGGGCGGACCGGCGCCGTTCCTGTCCGCGACCAGTTCCACGGCCAGCCGCCGCCCGGCCCCGAGCCGCACTGCGACGGTGCCGATGTCGGTACCGGTGCCGTCGCCCGTACCGGTGCCGGTGCCAGTCGCTGTCCACGCCTCGGCGCGGAGCAGGATCCCCGCCTCGGCCGCCCACCGGTCGACGGCACAGTGACGCCCCAGCGGCTCCGCCCCCGGCAGGCCGGGGTGGCCCGGAAGACCGGGTGGGTCGTCGGCGGGTGGCGGGCCGGTCCCCGCCCGGACGCGCAGCT
The DNA here is from genome assembly GCF_039539045.1 of Streptomyces marokkonensis. Taxonomy (NCBI): domain Bacteria; kingdom Bacillati; phylum Actinomycetota; class Actinomycetes; order Kitasatosporales; family Streptomycetaceae; genus Streptomyces; species Streptomyces marokkonensis. The sequence continues at coordinate 13,046 of NZ_BAABCQ010000132.1, read as the reverse complement.
CACCGGTTCGGCGCGCGTCCCACAGGTGACGGTGCAGGTCGAGGCGGAACCGCCGGCTGGGCCGGGGGTGCGGATGCCGGGGGGTGCCGGTCTCCGGGCCGGAACCGTCCCACAGGGCCAGGCTGATCCGCTGGCCGCCGTCCGCCCAGGCGGGCGGGGTCCGGACCACGAGGTGCACCGGACGCGCGCCGTCACGTCCCGCGATGTCGTACCGCGCCAGAGTGAGCGTGAGACCCGGACGCAGCAGCCCGTCCGGAGCGATTCTCGGCATGTGCCAGCGCAGCAGGTCGGGAGCGAGGTGGCGCAGGTCGGCCCGGACGCGTGTCGCGAGGTCGAGGCCGTACACGCGCGCCGCGGAACGCAGGTTGAGGTCGACGTCGATACCCGCGGCGGCACACGCCCCGGCCCAGTCCCCGGCGTGGCGGCGAACTGTCGCGGTCTCGATCATGGAAGGCGGCACGGCGAACTCGCGCACGCGCCGCCAGAGGGAAAGGCGGGAGTCCCCATTCGCGGTGTGAGTGAGCATCAGCACTCACCTTGCGCGGACGGGTCCCCCATTCTGCCGACAGAAGGAGTAGTCATCGCGAGGAGCATAGCGGCGCCGGTCCTCGGGCTGCCAGGGGTTTTCCCCACACGGCGCCGCGCGGACCGTTCCCGCTCACCGCCGAAACCCCGCTCGAGCGGGTGTGGTGGTCCTCCGGCCGAGGGATCCCGCCGCGTGGAAGGTCAGGCGACGCCCAGCCCGTCCAGGACCACGGCCCCGGGCAGTTCCGCGAAGGCCTTGCCCGGCACCAGCAGCTTGCCGCGCCGGCGTCCGCTGCCGACGAGGACGTACGGCAGGTCGATGACGGCCGAGTCCACCAGCACGGGCCAGTCGGCGGGCAGGCCGACCGGAGTGATGCCGCCGTACTCCATGCCGGTCTCACCGGTCGCCGTGTCCATGGACGCGAAGGAGGCCTTGCGGGCGCCCAGGTGACGGCGTACGACACCGTTGACGTCGACCCGGGTGGTGGAGAGCACCACGCAGGCGGCCAGGGTCGTGCCGCCGCCCCGTTTGCCGGTGACCACGACGCAGTTGGCGGACTGTTCGAGCAGCTCACGGCCGTAGTGCTCGACGAAGGTGGCGGTGTCGGCCCACTCCGGTTCGGTGTCGACGTAGACGATCTGGTCGGCGGGGACGCTCCCGCTCCAGTGGCGTACGGCGTCGGCGACCGGGCGGGTCAGCTCGTCGAGGCTCTCCGGGGCGGGCGTGGCGCTGTCGAAGTTCCCGATGGGTGCGTGCATGGCGGCACGCTAGCAACAGCGGGCGGCGCGGTGAACGGCCGCACGGTGCGCGGGCAGCGGGCAGGCCTCTCCGATGGGCTCGCTGCTCCCGGCGACGGGCCGGGGTACCCGGACGCTCAGCTCTCGGCGGCCGGCTCCGCGAGCCTGCCCGCCGACGCCGCTCCCGCCTCGTCGTCCAGCTTCGACAGCGCACGCAGTTGTCCGGGCGTGACCCCTTCGGGTACCGGGACCGGAGCCGGGGTCCGCAGCGGCGGCTGCCAACCCTCGTCGGGTGTCCAGCGCCGTACGACGCGGGCGGGCGCGCCCGCCACCACGGCGTGGTCGGGGACCGCGCCCCGGACCACGGCACCGGCGGCGACCACCACGTTCCGTCCGATCCGCGCGCCGGGCAGGATCACCGCGCCGGTGCCGATCCAGCAGCCGGAGCCGATCTCCACCGGGTCCATCCGGGGCCACTGCTTGCCGATGGGCTGGTGCGGGTCGTCGTAGGAGTGGTTGGTGGAGGTGACGTAGACGTACGGTCCGAAGTAGCAGTCGCTGCCGATGGTGACCGTGGTGTCCGCGATGACGTGGCTGCCGCGGCCCAGGACGACTCCGTCGCCGATGCGCAGGATGGGCTCGGGGCCGAGGTCGAGGTCGGGCATGAGTCCGGCGGTCAGGGTGACCTGCTCACCGATGATGCAGTGGGCGCCGACATGGATCCAGGGCTCCCCGAAGACGGTGCCGAGCGGGAAGGCGAGCCGGGTGCCCGTGCCCAGCGCGCCGAAGCGGAAGCGTCCGGGGTGTGCGGCGGTGACGGAGCCGGTGCGCTGCACCCAGGCCCAGCCCGCGTGGACGGCCCGCTGCGCGAGGCGGCTCCGCCAGGACGGGTACGTGTTCTTGCGCTTCGGCACCCGCTCACGGTAGTCGGCGTGCGCTACGGCCATGACTGCGGAGGTCTGTGATCTTCACCCCACCGGGTGGCGTACGGTGCCGTAGATCACCCGAGCAGGAGGCGAAGATGACGCAGAAGGCGCTGATCACGGGCATCGGCGACAGGAACCCGAAGGTGGATGCGGAGGCCTTCGTGGCGCCGACGTCCTCGGTCATCGGGGACGTGACACTGCACGCGGGGGCGAGCGTCTGGTACGGCGCGGTGCTGCGCGGCGACGTCGAGCGGATCTCCGTCGGCGCGAGCAGCAACGTCCAGGACAACTGCACGCTCCACGCCGACCCGGGCTTCCCCGTCACCGTCGGCGAGCGCGTCTCCATCGGGCACAACGCCGTGGTGCACGGCGCGACCGTCGAGGACGACTGCCTGATCGGCATGGGCGCCACGGTCCTCAACGGCGCGGTGATCGGCGCCGGCTCCCTGGTCGCGGCCCAGGCGCTGGTCCCGCAGGGGATGCGGGTGCCGCCGGGCTCGCTGGTCGCGGGCGTACCGGCGAAGGTGAAGCGGGAGCTGACGGAGGAGGAGCGTCAGGGGGTCACGCTGAACGGGACGATGTACGCGGCGCTGGCGACGGAGCACCGGGGTGCGTTGGGGGAGGTTCTGTAGGAGGCCGTCCACGGATCGCCCGTGGTCGCCGTCCGCGGATCGCCCGTGATCGCCGTCCGCGGGGGCGCGTGTGGGGCGCTCGTGTGGGGCGCTCGTGTGGGGCGCTCGCGCGTCGGCGCGAGCCGCGAGGGGTCCCGGCCCCGCGCCCCTCACGGGGCGCCTCACTCCCCGGCGGTCACCGGCTGCGCTGCCGCCCGGGCCTCGCCTGCCGTACCTGCCGTACCTGCCTTGCCTGCCTTGCCTGCCTTGCGCTTGACGATCAGCATCGACGCGATACCGATGGCGACCGCCACCACCAGGCCCAGCCACGAGAAGCGCTTCAGCCAGGACTCGGCGACGACGCCGACGTAGTAGATGACGGCGGTGGTACCGCCCGCCCAGACGATGCCGCCGAGGACGTTGGCGATCAGGAACTTCCAGTACGGCATCCGCAGCACGCCGGCCAGCGGACCGGCGAAGATGCGGAGCAGGGCGACGAAGCGGCCGAAGAACACGGCCCACATGCCCCACTTCTGGAAGGAGCGCTCGGCGGTGGCGATGTGCCCCTCGCCGAAGTGTCCGGGGAACTTCCCGCCCAGCCACGCCAGCAGTGGCCGGCCGCCCTTTCGGCCGACGGCGTACCCGATGGAGTCGCCGATCACCGCGCCCGCGCTCGCACAGGCGCCCAGAACCAGCGGGTCGATGCCGCCGTGCTGGGAGGAGAGCAGGGCCGCCGAGACCAGGATGATCTCGCCCGGCAACGGGATGCCCAGGCTCTCCAGACCGATGACCAGGCCGACGACGGCGTAGACGGCCGCCGCGGGCACCGTGTCGAGCCACTCCTGGACGTGCAAGGCCTGACCCTCCGCATTCGCGTCTTCGCTGCGTTCCGGGTGGGCCCAGTGCCTGTCCTGTCCGCTTCCCGGGTGCGCCTCGACGAGGCGCACCCGGGAAGCCTACCGGGTCGCCCGGCGTCAACCGTTGGGACGCAGGGTCCATATGACGGACATCTCACCGGTGACCGCACCGTCCTCGCGCCGGATGGCGACGGCCACCGGGAACTCGGGGCGGTTGCCCGCGTCCAGTTCCGCGACCACCTCGGCGACGGGGCGGCCGAGTGTCGCGGTGGCCGTGACGGGGCCGAGCGCGATCTTCTTGAAGGCGATCTCCGCGGTGACCGGCAGTGGCACCGCCCGGGAGAGCTGGTCACCGAACGCGGCCAGCACGATCGCTCCGCTCGCCGACTCGCCCAGCGTGAACATGGCTCCGGCGTGCGGACCGCCGACGTGGTTGCGGTACTCGCTCTGGTCCGGAAGGGCCAGTACGGCCTTCTCCGGAGTGGTCTCCAGGTACTCGAGGTTCAGGGTCCGGACCATCGGCACCGTGGCGGCGAGCAACTCGCCGATCGACAACTGATCTGCGCTCATGGAAGCAGGTTACTCACGAGTAGCATCCAAGGGCCAGGCATCCGCGATGATCGCCGTATGCTTGCCGCCCATGTGGCCAGGAGAGCAGTCACCCACCGGCGGACCGGACCCACGGCAGCCCGGCCCGCCACAGCCCAATCCGTACCGGCAGCCTGGCTACCAGCAGCACCAGCCGGACGCCGGGCGGCAGCAGCCCGCCCCGTGGAACGCCCCCACGGTCACGGCCGCCCCGCCTCCCGGGCAGGGACCGGGCGGCCGTACCAAGGCGGTCGCGATCGCCGCCGCGGTCGTCGCGGTGGCCGCCGCCGTGACCGGGGCCGTCCTGCTGGGCGGCGGTGAGGACGACCGGGCCGAACCCGCCCCCTCGACGCCCGCGTCGGCCGCCGACAACCCGCGGAACGGGGACGACGGCCGGCAGCCGACCGTCGATGGCTGGACCGTCGTGACCAACGCCGACCACGGCATCGCCTTCGACGTACCGGCCTCCTGGAAGCGGCAGTCGCCCGACTGGGTCACCTACGTCGCCGAGGACGACGACCCCGAGGAGAAACCCCTGGTCGCCATGAAGGCGCCGGCCGTCCTCAAGGAGAAGTGGTGCGGGACCGACGGCGACCGGGACGGCTCGGTCGAGTACACGCCCCTGGCCAACGCGGGAACCCGCGGCAACAACGGAGCGCGGAGCACCGGGGAGATCGCCCGGACCGACTCGGCGGCCTGGGTGTACGGAGGCTTCGCCCAGCCGGACCGGGACAGGGTCTCGACGGGACCGGTGTCCTCGTTCACCACCGCCTCCGGCATCGAGGGCAGCGTCGCCTCCTCCCGGTCGTCCGGGGTCCCGAAGAAGGGCAAGTGCGACGTGGACGGCAAGGCTACGACGTTCGCCTTCGAGGCCGCCGACGGCGACCTGGTGTCCTGGTCGTTCTTCGGCGCCGCGGACGTCGGCGACGAGGTACCGGACGCCACCGTCCGAAAGATCCTCACCACGGTCAGGGAGTACACGCCTGCGGATTCATGAGACACCGGCCCGCGGACACCGGGGAGCCCGCGAGCCGCTGCCGGGACGGGCGTTCCGGGTTTCGGTACGTCCCTGACAAGGGCTGGTGACCGAATCGTGTCCTGGACGGCATTAGGGTGACTGCTCATGTGGCCAGGACAGCAGCCGCCCGGGGGCGAGCAGAACCCGCAGGACAATCCGTACCAGCAGCCGGGGTACCAACAGCCGAATCCCTATCAGCAGCCCGGCTACCAGCAGCAGCCCGGCTATCAGCAGCAGCCCGGCTACCAGCAGCAGCCCGGCACGTACGAGCAGCCTCAGTGGGGCGCTCCGCAGCCCGCCGGGACCGCGCAGCCGTCTCCGGGCGGCGGCGGTGGCGGCAACCGGACGAAGGTGGTCGCGATCGTCGCGGCGCTCGCCGTGGTGGTGGCCGCCGGTGTCACCGGGTTCCTGGTGCTGGGCGGTGACAAGGACGACCAGGCGGACGACGGCAAGGACAAGAAGCCGTCCGCGAGCGCGTCCGCCGACAAGTCCGGGACCCCGTCCACCGACCCGAGCGCGTCCGGCGACGAGGACAACCCGCGGGGCGGCGAGGGCGTGAAGGCGACCATCGACGGCTGGAAGGTCGTCGCCAACCCGCGCTTCGGCACCATGTTCGATGTTCCCGCCGACTGGGAGATCGACACCGTCGACATGAGCGTCGGTTTCGAGTGGGAGGAGAAGGACGGGAAGATGGGCCGCACCTCGGTCACAGCCCCGACCTATCTGAAGTCCGAGTGGTGCACGACCGACGAGAACAAGGACGGCCGCAAGGAGAGCACCGCCCTCGCCACCGCCGGGACGCGTGGTGAGGACGGAGCCAAGACCACCGACCAGGCGGCCGAGACGCGGGTTCCGTGGTGGATCTTCGGCGGTTACACGCAGCCGGACATGAAGAGCGTGAAGTTCGGCAAGCCGAAGGCGTACACCACCACGTCCGGCATCGAGGGCAGCCTCATCACGGCGCACTCGGAGGGCACCCCCCAGAAGGGGAAGTGCGACACCGAGGGCAAGGCGACCACCTTCGCGTTCAAGAACGGCGCGGGCGACTTCGTCACGTGGAACCTGTACGGCGTCAAGGGCGTCGACGAGGAGGTCCCGGAGGCGACGGTCCAGAAGATCCTGAGCACCGTGCGCCTCACCGAGGACCCGCCGACCGACACGTAGGCAACCGGCGGGCGGCGCCGCGCGCGCCGCTCAGCCGATGCCGAACGCCCCGGCGGGAGGCTCGGGCGACGGCACGGCGTCCTCGTCCCGCACCGGCCGCGCCTCGCCGATGAAGTCCCGCAGGGCGGGCCCGTACTCGACCCTGGCCGGGAAGGCGTCGGCGGCGGTGCGCCGGGCCAGGGCCGCCGTGTCGAGCGGCCGGTGCGCGGCGACGAGTACGGCGTTGCCGAAGCGGCGTCCGCGCAGCACACCCGGTTCGGCGATCAGCGCCAGCTCCTCGAAGAGCGTGGCGAAGCCGGCCAGTTGCCCGCGCAGGAAGCGGAACGGCGCCCCGTCGGCCAGGTTGGCCACATACACGCCGTCGGCGCGCAGCACCCGTGCCGCCTCGCGGGCGTAGGCGACGGAGGTCAGATGCGCGGGCACCCGGGAGCCCCCGAAGACATCGGCGACCAGGACGTCGGCCGAGTCCGCGGCAGCGGCCTCCAGCCAGGCGCGGGCATCGAAACCGTGCGTGGTGACGGCGGCACCGTCCGGAAGCGGCAGGTGCTCCGCGACCAGTCTCAGCAGGCCCCGGTCGGCCTCCACGACGTCCTGCCGCGAGCCGGGCCGGGTCGCGGCCAGGTACCGGGGCAGGGTGAACGCGCCCCCGCCCAGGTGCAGTACGTCCAGCGCACGCCCCGGCTCGGCGACCGTGTCCAGGACATGGCCGAGCCGGCGCGTGTACTCGAACTCCAGGTGCGCCGGCTCGTCGAGGTCGACGTACGACTGCGGTGCCCCGTCGACGGTGAGCAGCCAGGCCCGCCGCCGGTCGACGTCGGGCATGAGCTTGGCGGTGCCGTGGTCGGTGACGCGGCTGACGGGTATGGCTTCGTTCACCTCCTCATTGTGCCCGGCCCCCGTCCGCGTCGGCTCTCACCCGACTCCGGTCACGGTCCCCGCCCCCACGGTCCGCCCGCCCTCGCGGACGGCGAACCCCAGGCCGGTCTCCAGCGGCACGTCCCGTCCCAGCTCGACCGTCATCGTGACCGTGTCCCCGGGTCGCGCCACCGCCACCGCGCCGAGGTCGACGTCCCCGACCACGTCCGCGGTCCGGATGTAGAACTGCGGCCGGTACCCGGTGGTGACCGGCGTCGAACGCCCGCCCTCGCGCGCCGACAGCACGTACACCCGCGCCGTGAAGCGCCGCGCGGGTACGACACTGCCCGGCGCGGCGACCACGTGCCCCCGACGCACCGCGTCGCGGGCGACACCGCGCAGCAGCAGGGCCACGTTGTCCCCGGCCTGCGCCTCCTCCATCGGCCGGCCGAAGGTCTCCAGCCCGGTGACGACCGTCTCGACGGACGCCCCGACCACCTCGACCCGGTCTCCGACGTGGACGGTGCCGCGCTCGGCCGCGCCGGTCACGACCGTGCCGCGGCCGGTGATGGTGAGCACGTTCTCCACGGACAGCAGGAACGGCGCGTCCAGATACCGCTCGGGCATGGGCACGTACGTGTCCACGACGTCGAGCAGCGCCTCGACGGACGCGGTCCACCGCGGGTCGCCCTCCAGTGTCTTCAACCCCGAGACCCGTACGACGGGCACGGTGTCGCCGCCGTAGCCGTGCGCGGTGAGCAGGTCCCGCACCTCCAGTTCGACCAGGTCGGTCAGTTCCCCGTCACCCGCGTCGGCCTTGTTGAGCGCGACCACGATGTGGTCGACGCCCACCTGCCGGGCGAGCAGGACGTGTTCGGCGGTCTGCGGCATGATCCCGTCCAGCGCGGAGACGACGAGGATCGCCCCGTCGAGCTGGGCGGCGCCGGTGACCATGTTCTTGACGTAGTCGGCGTGGCCCGGCATGTCCACGTGCGCGTAGTGCCGGGTGTCGGTCTCGTACTCGACGTGCGCGATGTTGATGGTGATGCCGCGCGCCGCCTCCTCGGGGGCGCGGTCGATGCGGTCGAACGGCACGAACGTGCCGGTGCCGCGCTCGGCGAGGACCTTGGTGATGGCGGCGGTCAGGGTGGTCTTGCCGTGGTCGACATGGCCCATCGTGCCGATGTTCAGATGCGGTTTGGTGCGGACGTACGCCGTCTTGGACATGGCGGTACCTCGAAGCCTCGTGGCGGTGGTGGGGACCCCGGGGACTGGCCGACCCTCCCCCCGCGGGGTCCGCCGGACGATCCGGGGAGAGTCAGCTTCGGGCGCCGTCGACGGCGGCCGGGAAGAGGGGGACGGCAGCCTCCGGGGCATCCGCGACCGCGGATGCCGTGAGATGGAAGGCGTACCGGAACATGCCGTCGATCCTTGCGGACGCTTTGCCCCACGTCGAATGGTTTTTCATGGCACGGGAGTTCGATATGCGCCTTGGCCTTCCTCCCGGCATGGTCCACTGCAGATCGGTGTGGTCCGCTACGGACCGATGCTCCGCAGCGCCTCCCGTACGGACAGCGGCGCGAGACGTCGCCCGTGCTCGGCCACGAAGGCGCGCACGGCGGCCGGGTCGGTCTTGGCGTACTCGCGCAGGCACCAGCCGATGGCCTTGCGGACGAAGAAGTCGTCGTGGCCCGACTGGCGCAGGCAGTAGCCGAAGAGGCGCTCGGTGTCGGTGCGTTCCCTGTAGCGCAGTTGGTGGAGCAGGGCCGCGCGGACCAGCCACCGGTCCTCGTCCGCGCTCCAGGCGTCCATCTCGGCCGTGAGGTCGCGGTCGGCCGCGACGAGCCCTCCGACGACGTGCGCGGCGAGCAGGTCGACGGTGTCCCACCACGGCACCGTGGTGAGCAGATGCCGGACCACGGGCAGGAAACCGGAGGAGCAACGCGTCACATGACGGCGCAGGTAGTCGACGGCGAAGTAGTGGTACTCGCGCTCGGGCAACCGCCAGCAACGGAGCGCGACCGCGGCGCAGTCCGACTCGCCCGGGCGGGGCAGCCCCTCCAGGACGGTGCGGGACAGGGCGCGGCGAACAGGGGAGGTCAGGCCCAGGAACGGAGCCACGTCCTTCATGTATGCCCGCGCGGCCGGGGCCCGCCCGGGATCGGCCGCGGCGGAGTACACGGCGGGAAGCCGCTCCAGTACCGTGTCGGCGACAGTGCTGCGTGGAACCCCCGGAATTCCCTCACCTGTGACGCTCACGAGACGCACCATACGGCGATCACACATGTTTGTCGGTTAGTGTCACCGGATGTTCGATGCCACCACCCGCTCTGGGGGCACCGCCACGGTCTCTCCCCGGACCGCAGCAGCAGAGCTTGCCGTCGCCACCACCGCCGGGCCCCTCGCGCCCGTCGAACCGACCGGCTTCGCCGCCCGCGTGACGAGAATCCTGCTCTCTCCGTGGTCCCGGCTCTCGCTGCTCGTCGCCCTGCTGGCCTCGGCCGCGACCGCGGTCCTGCTGTTCCGGCCGCAGCAGTTGCTGACCGACGGCTGGCCGCCGCAGCTCGGTGGGGCCGCGGCGGCGGTCGCCTACGCGGTGGCGTACGGCCTGTGTACCGTCGCCTTCGTACCGCGTCCGCTGCTGAACCTGGCGGCCGGCGCGCTGTTCGGATCGCAGCTGGGACTCGCCTCGGCCCTCGCGGGGACGGTGCTGGGCGCGGGGATCGCCTTCTGCCTCGGGCGGGCGCTGGGCCAGGAGGCGCTGCGCCCGCTGCTGCGGGGCAGGTGGCTGAAGGCCGCGGACGGGCAGCTCAGCCGGCACGGTTTCCGCTCGATGCTGGCGGCGCGGCTGTTCCCCGGGGTGCCGTTCGCCGCCGCCAACTACTGCGCGGCCGTCTCCCGCATGGGCCTGTTGCCCTTCCTGCTGGCGACGGCGCTCGGGTCGATCCCCAACACCGCCGCCTACGCCGTCGCCGGCGCCCGCGCCTCGACGCCGACCTCCCCCGCCTTCCTGATCGCGCTGGCCTGCATCGCCCTGCCGGGGCTGGCGGGCGCCGTGGTGGCCTGGCGCAAGCGGAACCAGTTGCGCGGACGCTGACTGCGCGTAACGCCGTCTCCAGGGCCATCGCGTCGGCGAGCCCGCCCGCCTCGCACACCTCCGCAGGCCGAAGCGGGACGCCGCGCTCGTGCGCAGGGCGTCGACGAGAGGGGGCAGCCGCGCGCCGCCCGACCACCTGCCCGGCCTGTGACGACACCGTCCGCCACGAGGAGGACCTGACCGCACACCCGCGGGTCCCGGGCCGGACGGTGACGCGCCCCGCCGCGGCGGCCCGTCCGGCCATGTCACCTGGATTTCACCCAAGGACGCTACGCTGCCCCTCGGCGCGCCCTGATCCCGATCACCGCACACGGCGGTCCGGTGTGCCCATCGACCGTTTCTCGCTCGGCACTTGGACTCCGTAACCTCATGTCTTGGTTTGAATCCCTCATCCTCGGACTCGTCCAGGGGCTGACCGAGTTCCTCCCCGTGTCCTCCAGCGCGCACCTGCGTCTGACCGCGGCGTTCTCCGGCTGGCACGACCCGGGCGCGGCCTTCACGGCGATCACGCAGATCGGCACCGAGGCCGCCGTTCTCATCTACTTCCGCAAGGACATCGGGCGGATCATCTCGGCGTGGACGCGGTCGCTCGCGAACAAGGAGCTGCGCGGCGACCCCGACGCGCGCATGGGCTGGCTGGTGATCATCGGCTCGATCCCGATCGGTGTGCTCGGCCTGACGCTGAAGGACCAGATCGAGGGGCCGTTCCGCGACCTGCGGATCACCGCGACCATGCTGATCGTCGTCGGCGTGATCATCGGCGTCGCGGACCGGATGGCCGCGCGGGACGAGAAGGGCGGCCGGCACCGCGCGCCCCGGCGGCGCAAGGAACTGGAGAACCTCAGCGTCCGCGACGGCCTGATCTACGGCCTCTGCCAGGCGGCGGCCCTCGTTCCCGGCGTCTCCCGTTCCGGGGCCACCATCAGCGGCGGCCTGTTCATGGGCTACCGGCGCGAGGCCGCTGCCCGTTACTCGTTCCTGCTCGCGATCCCGGCGGTGCTCGCCTCCGGCCTGTTCGAGCTCAACGACGCGATGGAGAACGACCACGTCTCCTGGGGGCCGACGCTCTTCGCGACGGTCATCGCCTTCGCCACCGGGTACGTGGTCATCGCCTGGTTCATGAAGTTCATCAGCACCAAGTCGTTCATGCCGTTCGTCTACTACCGCATTGGCCTCGGCATGGTGGTGATTGTGCTGGTCAGCATGGGTGCGCTGAGCCCGCACGCGGGCGAATCCGGCGGCTGAAACCGGTCCGCGCAGGTAGCGCTATCTCGCACTTCCCAGCGCCTGATTGCAGCACCACGCCATGATCACCTCCCACTTGCCCCCCACTCATCTCCCACCGGGGAGGCGGGATACGCCCCACTAGGACGTGTGCGTCCGCAAAGCAGGGGGATGGCACGGAAGGGCCCGCACAGCTTGCCGTGCGGGCCCTTCCGTACAGAGGGTGGAGACCACACCTGATCAGCCCGGTCTCCGGAAGAGGACTGATCCGAGCCTCCTCGGCGAAGGGGATCGCCGGCTCCACCTCGTTCGGGTGCGGATGGATCGGGGCCTCGATCCCAAGCGCGTCGAGCGCGTGCAAAATCTGGGCGTAGAACTCGGCGACCGGCATGGGCCGGAGCGGAAAGCCCCGCACGCCACCGTCACTGCTGCGGACTTCGAGCCGGTGGCCGACAAAGTCGAATTCGATCTCGAAGGCCCCGGTGAGGTACGGGACGGCCGAGGTCGTCAACCCGCGGGGACTGACGTAGAGCGCGACCTGCCACCAGTGGTTGACCAACGGCGCGTGGGCCATTCGGGTCTTGCCCACGATCTGGGTCCACATGTGCAGAGTGTCGCGGGTGGCGGTCCAGTCTGGGACCCGGAGGCTCGGCCAGTTGCTCGTGGCTGGTGCGGTCATCACTTCCCACGTCCTTGGAACCGCTTCGAGGGGCTCAGCGGTGTTCGGGATTGGCGCTGTCGGGGCGGCAGCCGGCGTCCCAGGCCGAGCGCTGGTTGCCGTAGGCGGGGATGCCGCCGGTGTGACGGATCATCGACGCGAGGTGGAGCAAGTTGTACGTCATGAACGAGATGTTGCGGTTGGCGAAGTCGTTGTCCGGGCCGCCAGAATCCTCGTCAAGGTAGGACGGTCCGGGACCGACCTCGCCCAGCCATCCCGCGTCGGCCTGGGGCGGTACCGTGAAGCCGATGTGCTGCAGGCTGTAGAGGATGCTCATCGCACAGTGCTTGAGGCCGTCCTCGTTGCCCGTGATCAGGCAGCCGCCGACGCGTCCGTAGTAGGCGTACTGCCCCTCCTCATTGAGCACACCTGAATACCCGTAGAGCCGTTCGATCACCCGGCGGGTCACCGAGCTGTTGTCACCGAGCCAGATCGGTCCGCCGATGACCAGGATGTCGGCGGCGAGGATTCGGGTGAGCAGTGCGGGCCACTCGTCGGTGTCCCATCCGTGCTCGGTCATGTCCGGGCGGACGCCGGTGGCGATGTCGTGGTCGACGGCGCGGATCTGGTCCACGCTCACGCCGTTCGCCTGCATGATCGCCACGCTGCGGTCGATCACGCCTTGAGTGTGGCTGCGGTCAGGAGAGCGCTTCAGGGTGCAGTTGATGTACATAGCGCTCAGCCCCGTGAAATCGGGCTTCGCATGGCCGGGTACGTTCATCGAG
>NZ_BAABCQ010000131.1:0-22400 GCF_039539045.1 Streptomyces marokkonensis | reverse complement strand
ATGACACAGAGCCTCAACGGGCTACAGGGATGTCAGCGGAACCCGATAACTTACGTGCGTCTTATTCGCGTCATGCTCGCGACACGCACTTACGTTTCAGGGGGACCCCCAATGACCACTCCACCGCCTCAGGGCAACCCATTCGCCCAGGGCCAGCCGCAGGCTCCTCAGCCGCAGCAGCCCCAGGGCCAGAATCCCTACGCTCAGGGCCAGCCGGGACTCCCGCAGCAGCCCGGACAGCCGGGGTTTTCGCAGCAGGCCGGTCAGCCGGGCTTCCCTCCGCCGGGCGCCCCCGTTCCGCCGCCCGGCCGCTCCAACCCCTTCAGCAAGAAGCTCGTGCGCATCGGGGCCGTCATCGTCGTGGCGATCCTGATCGGCTTGGGCAAGTGGTACTGGGGGCAGTCGGACGCCGAGACGACGTCGGTGGGCAGCTGCATGCACAACGAGGGCACTCAGGTCAGCCCGGACCTCAAGTCCGTCGACTGCTCTTCGGGTGACGCGCAGTTCAAGGTCGTCGAGAAGTTCGACGACACCAGCGACGACAGCAAGTGCGAGGCCGTCAAGGACGCAACGATCTCCTATTACCAGACGGGTGACAACCACGATGTGGTTCTCTGCCTCAAGGAAGTGAAGTAAGTCCTGTACATCAGGTGGGAGCGGGTGACGTTTCACGTGAAACGTCACCCGTGAGACGTGGACCGGGGTCGTGTTTCACGTGAAACACGACCCCGGTCCACGTCTCACGACTCCTGCTCGGCCCACCACTCCTTGAGCGCCGCCACGGCCGCGTCGTGCCCCATGGGCCCGTTCTCCAGGCGGAGCTCCATCAGGTACTTGTAGGCCTGACCGACGGCCGGCCCGGGGCGGACGCCGAGGATCTCCATGATCTGGTTGCCGTCCAGGTCCGGGCGGATCGCGTCCAGCTCCTCCTGCTCCTGCAGCTGCGCGATCCGCTCCTCCAACCCGTCATACGCACGTGAGAGCGCCGAGGCCTTGCGCTTGTTGCGGGTCGTGCAGTCCGAGCGGGTCAGCTTGTGGAGCCGGTCCAGCAGCGGACCGGCGTCCCGGACATACCGACGGACTGCGGAGTCCGTCCACTCACCCGTGCCGTAACCATGGAAACGCAGGTGCAGCTCGACCAGGCGGGAGACATCCTTCACCAGGTCGTTGGAGTACTTGAGCGCCATCATGCGCTTCTTCGTCATCTTCGCCCCGACCACTTCGTGGTGGTGGAACGAGACCCGGCCGTCCGTCTCGAAACGGCGTGTACGCGGCTTGCCGATGTCATGCAGCAGGGCGGCCAGGCGGAGGACCAGGTCGGGGCCCTCGCTCTCCAGGGCCATCGCCTGCTCCAGGACGATGAGCGTGTGGTCGTAGACGTCCTTGTGCCGGTGATGCTCGTCCCGCTCCAGACGCAGCGCCGGCAGCTCCGGCAGGACCCGCTCGGCGATGCCGGTCTCCACCAGCAGGGACAGGCCCTTGCGCGGATGAGAGGAGAGGATCAGCTTGTTCAGCTCGTCCCTGACTCGCTCGGCCGACACGATATCGATGCGTGCGGCCATGTCCTTCATTGCGGCGACCACCTCGGGAGCCACCTCGAAGTCCAGCTGCGCGGCGAAGCGCGCGGCCCGCATCATCCGGAGCGGATCGTCCGAGAAGGACTCTTCCGGGGTGCCCGGAGTGCGCAGCACACGCGCCGCGAGATCGTCGAGACCCCCGTACGGGTCGATGAACTTCTTCTCCGGAAGCGCGACCGCCATGGCGTTCACCGTGAAGTCCCGCCGGACGAGGTCCTCCTCGATGGAGTCTCCGTAGGACACCTCGGGCTTGCGCGAAGTACGGTCGTACGCCTCCGACCGGTAGGTGGTCACCTCGATCTGCCAGCTCTGATCGGCGTCTCCGACGCGGCCCTCTTTCTGCGCCCCCACAGTGCCGAACGCGATCCCGACCTCCCAGACGGCGTCCGCCCAGGGCCGCATGATCTTCAGGACGTCCTGCGGGCGGGCGTCTGTCGTGAAGTCCAGGTCGTTGCCGAGCCGGCCGAGCATCGCGTCCCGGACCGAGCCGCCCACCAGGGCGAGAGAGAACCCGGCCTCCTGAAAGCGGCGGGCGAGATCGTCGGCGACAGGGGCCACCCGCAGCGGTTCACTCACCGCGCGACGCTGCTCCTGGCTGAGGGCACTGGGGCTGAGTTCGTTGGCGTTCGGCACAACAGAACAGGGTACGTGGCCCGGGCGGACACCGGCGCCCCCATTGATCGGGGTGATCGCACACAGAATCCCGCACTTTAACGGCGCTACCTTTATAGACGCACATACGGGGCGGCTCCGCCCCGTGGCGGATCTTGTGGCGTACTCCGCGGCACTTCCCCTCGGCGCGCATCGTTACCATGCGTGGACGCACATTCCGACGACCACTGACGACGACGAGGGACGGGCGAGCGCGTGGCCGAGGCGGCAGAATTCCAGGGGAGCAGTCCCTCACCTGCCCGCCGGTGGCTACGGCGCACCACGGCGCTGCTGGCCGGGACACCGCTGCTGGCCGGCCTGGTCCAGCTGCCGACCACGGGCCCGGCGCACGCCGCCGGACAGTCCGCCGCCAAGGCCGACGCCGATTCGGGCCCGGTGGCCGTCGCCGTCGACTCACTCACCCCCTCCGCGCCCACGGACGGGGACACGGTGACCGTGTCCGGCACCGTGACGAACAACGGCAAGCAGACCGTCACCGACGCCCACGTGGGCCTGCGCGTGGGACCCGAGGTCAACACCCGCTCGTCCGTCGACGCGATCGCGAAGGGCAGCGACGATCTCCAGAGGTCCATCGCCCCGGAGATCGACGACAAGTACACGGAGAAGTTCTCCAAGCTCACCCCCGGTGTCGCCGAGCACTTCAACATCTCCGTACCGGTCGACGACCTCGACCTCGGCGGGGACGGCGTCTACGAATTCGCCGTCTCGCTCTCCGGTGAGACCTCCGCGCAGCCGTGGGAGCAGCTCCTCGGCATCCAGCGGACCTTCTTGCCCTGGCAGCCCGCCGGCGCCGACCCCAGGACGAAGACGACGGCTCTGTGGCCGCTCGTGTCGACCATCCACATGGCCGCCGAGACCGGACCGAACGACGAGCAGACGCCGGTCCTCCTCAACGACGACCTGGCCGAGGAGATCTCCCCCGGGGGCCGTCTGAACCAGATGGTGACGCTGGGCAAGGACCTCGACGTCACCTGGGTGGTCGACCCGGACCTGCTGGCCTCCGTCGACGCGATGACGGGCAGCTACCGCGTCCGGGACGGCGACCAGACCGTCGCGGGCACCCACCAGGCGGTCGCGAAGCAGTGGCTCGCCGAGCTACAGGACGCGGTGGCCGACGAGGAGGTCGTCGCCCTGCCCTACGCCGACCCGGACCTGGCCTCCCTGGCCCACAACGGCACGGACGTCACCGGCTCGCTGAACCAGCTGAAGAGCGCCACGGACGTCATCGACGAGACGGTCGGGCCGATCCTCCACGTGAAACCCAGCACCGACTTCGCCTGGCCCGTGAACGGCGCCGTCGACCGGTCGATCGTCAAGGTCGCCACCTCGGCCGGCGCCGACAAGGTGATCGCCCGCAGCGACAGCCTCCAGGAGACCAGCGGCCTGCCCTACACACCTTCCGCGGCCCGCCCCATCGGCGGCGGCACGACGGCCGTCGTCGCGGACGCCCGGATGTCCAGGGCGTTCGAAGGGGATCTGACGAAGGCCTCCGCGTCCACGCTCGCGGTGCAGCGGTTCCTCGCCCAGAGTCTGGCCCTGAATCTCCAGACCGGCAAGCAGCGCAGCGTCGTCGTCGCCCCGCAGCGCATGCCCTCCGGGAGCCAGGCACGCGCGATGGCCGAGGCACTGCGCGCGCTGCAGGGCGGCACCTGGTCCGAGTCCCAGAAGCTGGCGGCGGCCGCCGCGGCCAAGCCGGACCCTGACGCCACCACGAAGGTGCCGGGAGCCTCCTCCTATCCCGCGGCGCTGCGCAGGAAGGAGCTGCCCCGGTCGGCTTTCGTGCAGATCGCCCGTACACAGGACACGCTCGACAACTTCAAGGTCGTCCTGTCGGACCCGTCCCGGGTGGCGACTCCCTTCGGGCGTGCCCTGAACCGGGAGATGTCCGCGTCGTGGCGAGGCCGGGCCGACGAGGCGGAGTCCTACCGCGCCGGCGTGAAGTCGTACCTCGACGGGCTGACCGGCCGGGTGAAACTGATCGACAAGTCGGAGACGAAACTCTCCGGACGCAGCGCCACGATCCCCGTGACGGTGCAGAACAACCTGGTGCAGGACGTGGGCCCCCTGGTCCTGCGTCTCACCTCGACGAACCCGACACGCCTCGAGATCGATGGCGCCGACTACGAAGAGCAGCCGATCTCGGTCTCCGGCGGCCACAGCCAGTCGGTGAAGTTCACCACGTCGGCCAACGCCAACGGCCGGGCGACGGTGATCGCCCAGCTGTACACGATGGACGGGCGGAAGTACGGCGCGCCCGTCACCTTCGACGTGAAGGTCACCGAGATCACCGCCACCGTGATGCTCGTCATCGGCGGCGGCGTCCTGCTGCTCGTCCTCGCCGGCTTCCGGATGTACACGCAGCGCAAGCGGGCCGCGGCCCGCGAAGCAGAGAAGGACGCAACCGGCGAGGCGGAGGAGCCCGAAGTCTCGAAGGACTCCGGGGAATCGGACGACTCCGACGACTCCGAGGCCGGTCCGGAGAACCCGGAAGACCCCGGCGAACGTCCCGCCAAGGAGTCCGAGGCACACACCCGGGCAGGCGACCCGGAGCAGCCGAGTGACCCGACACCGGACACCGCAGCGGAAAACGCCGACCCTTCCGGCCCGGGTGAGAGAGTGGACCGTTGAGGATGTCGTGGCCGGTCGGCCCGGGACGATGAGGTGGGGTAACCATGAACGCGCCGTACGACGGTGACCGCGGTCGGGCCGTGGACGGCTCGGGTCACTCGGATCACTCCGAGGGACCGCCGCCCGACCCCGGACAGACACCGCCGCAGCAGCCCGCGGACATGTACCTCCAGGACGCCTACGACCAGGATCCCTACCGGGCGCAGGACCTCTCCGCCCAGGACCCGGTCACCGAGGCTCTGTACGACCGCGCCGCGCACCCGCCGCCGCCGCCGGGCACGTACCCGCCGCAGCAGCCGCTGTACTCACAGCCCTCCCAGTCGCCATACGCCCCCGACCCGAACGTCTGGGCCCAGACCCCGGCCCCGGAACCGGAGGGACCGACGCAGTACCTGCCGTACGGCGACGACCCGCGGACCACCCAGTTCGTCGGCGTGGACGACCTGGTCACCCAGGCCGGCGAGCAGCGCCACGAGCCCGACGCCTTCGCCCACCTGTTCCGCGACCAGCAACAGGGCGGCGGCCACCCCTCGTACGACGACCACACGTCCGTCCCCGCCCCCACCCCGGCACCGGGGCAGTACGGCGGGACACCGGGGCCGGGGCAATACGGCGGGACACCGGCACCGGGGCAGTACGGCGGGCACCAGGGCCCCACCCCGTACGGACACGCACCGGCACCCGGTCAGTACGGCGGGCACCAGGGCCCCGACCCCTACGGGAACGCACCGGCGCACGGCCAGTACGGCGGCCCCCCTCCGACGCCCGGGCAGCACGCGGCGCCCGCACCGGGCCAGTACGCGGTGGCTCCCACTCCGGAAGCGGCCGAGGCACCCCTCCAGGAACCCGTGCCCCCTCCCACGCCGGCCGCCCCCAAGAAGGGCGGACGCGCGGGAGGCCTGCTGAAGTCGAGCGCCGTGATGGCGGCGGGCACGATGGTGTCCCGACTGACCGGGTTCATCCGCTCGGCGCTGATCGTCTCGGCGTTGGGCGTCGGGCTGCTCGGCGACACCTTCCAGGTCGCCTACCAGCTGCCGACGATGATCTACATCCTCACCGTCGGTGGCGGCCTCAACTCGGTCTTCGTGCCCCAGCTCGTGCGGGCCATGAAGGACGACGACGACGGCGGCGAGGCCTACGCCAACCGCCTGCTGACCCTCGTCATGGTGGCGCTCGGAGCGCTCACCGTGATCACGCTCTTCGCCGCGCCACTGCTGATCCGGCTCCTGTCCAACCCTGTCGCCAGCGACCCGGCCGCGAACGAGGTCGGTATCACCTTCGTCCGCTACTTCCTCCCCTCGATCTTCTTCATGGGCCTCCATGTGGTGATGGGGCAGATCCTCAACGCCCGCGGCCGGTTCGGCGCGATGATGTGGACCCCGGTCCTGAACAACATCGTGATCATCGTGACCCTGGGGATGTTCATCTGGGTCTACGGCACCGCCGAGAGCTCGGGGATGAAGGTCACGAGCATCCCGCCGGAGGGCGAGCGGCTGCTCGGCATCGGCGTGCTGCTGGGCCTCATCGTGCAGTCCCTGGCCATGATCCCGTATCTGCGGGAGACGGGTTTCCGACTTCGGCTGCGCTTCGACTGGAAGGGCCACGGACTCGGCAAGGCGATCAGCCTCGCCAAGTGGACGGTCCTGTTCGTCCTCGCCAACCAGGCGGGCGCCATGATCGTCATCCAGCTCTCCACCGCCGCGGGCAAGGCGTCGCCCGTCGACGGCACCGGCTTCGCCGCCTACGCCAACGCCCAACTGATCTGGGGCCTGCCCCAGGCCATCATCACCGTCTCCCTGATGGCCGCCTTGCTGCCCCGCATCTCCCGCTCGGCATCCGAGAACGACGGCGGCGCGATCCGGGACGACATCTCCCAGGGCCTGCGCACCACAGCCGTCGCGATCGTTCCCGTCTCCTTCGGGTTCGTCTCCCTCGGCATCCCGATGTGCACCCTCATGTTCGGCTCGTCGGGTACCAGCGAAGCCACCAACATGGGCTACATGCTGATGGCCTTCGGCCTCGGCCTCATCCCGTACTCCGTGCAGTACGTCGTCCTGCGCGCCTTCTACGCCTACGAGGACACCCGCACGCCCTTCTACAACACCGTCATCGTGGCCGTGGTCAACGCCGCGGCCTCGGCCCTGTGTTTCCTCCTGCTGCCCTCGCGCTGGGCCGTCGTCGGCATGGCCGCCTCCTACGGCCTGGCCTTTGTGATCGGTGTGGGCGTCGCCTGGCGCAGGCTGCGCAAGCGGCTCGGCGGGGACCTGGACGGCGCCCGGGTCCTGCGGACCTACGCCCGGCTGTGTATCGCGTCCGTCCCGGCCGCCCTGATCAGCGGAGCGGCCTGCTACGCGATCAGCCGCGCGCTCGGCCAGGGCGTCCTCGGATCGCTCGCCGCGCTGCTGGCCGGCGGGGTGCTCCTGTTCGGTGTCTTCTTCGTCGCCGCCCGCCGCATGCGCATCGAGGAAGTCAACTCGCTGGTCGGCATGGTGCGCGGACGCCTGGGACGCTGAGACCGGGGGTAGGCGCACAACCATCATCTGCCACTGTGTGTCGTGCATAGCGGCGGACTGTGGGCACAATTGGGTTCGGCGTCGGACCGCGCGCAGCGGAAGTCGGCCGGCGCGCGACGAATGGGGAGGCAGGAACGACGGTGGCAGAACGGAGCACAGCTGCCGTCGACGTGGCAGACAACAGCGGCGATGAGCCGCTGACCGCACAGGCGGACCAGTCCACGGCCGACGGGGTGGCCAACAACCGGGAGCGGGACACGGACAGCGACGAGGCACAGGGAAGCCCCACGAGCGAGGATTCCGGCAGGACCTCGCCTCCCGAACTGCACAGCGGGCACAAGCTCGCCAGACGCTACCGCCTCGAGGAATGCGTCACCCGTCTGGACGGCTTCAGCAGTTGGCGGGCCGTCGACGAGAAGCTCCGCCGCGCCGTCGGGGTCCACATCCTCCCCTCGGACCACGCGCGCGCCCGATCCGTACTGGCCGCGGCACGTTCCTCCGCCCTTCTCGGCGACCCCCGCTTCGTCCAGGTCCTCGACGCCGTCGAGGACAACGACATCGTCTACGTCGTGCACGAGTGGCTCCCCGACGCCACCGAGCTGACCGCGCTTCTCGCCTCCGGCCCGCTGGAGGTGTACGACGCGTACCAGATGGTCAGTCAGATCGCGGGCGCCATGGCGGCCGCCCACCGCGAAGGCCTTGCCCACCTGCGCCTGAGCCCCACCGCCGTGCTGCGCACGTCGACGGGCCAGTGGCGGATCCGCGGACTCGCCGTCAACGCCGCCCTGCGCGGTATCAGTTCCGACACTCCCCAGCGCACCGACACCGAGGCCATCGGCGCCCTGCTGTACGCCACTCTCACCCAGCGCTGGCCGTACGAGAGCGACGCCCACGGTCTGGCCGGCCTGCCCAAGGACATCGGACTGATCCCGCCGGACCAGGTGCGCGCGGGCGTCCACCGCGGCCTGTCCGAACTCGCCATGCGCGCGCTCGCCAACGACGGCGCCACCGCCTCCCGCCATGAGTCCCCGTGCACCACGCCGGAGGAACTGGTGAAGGCCATCGGCGAGATGCCCCGCATCCGCCCGCCGGAGCCTGCCTACACCGCCCCGCCCGCGTACCAGCGCACGGCCTATCAGCAGGGCGCCTACGGCCGTCCCGCGCCGCACCCCCGCGCCACCCAGCCGGTGCCGGCCCCGCCGCCCCCGCTGCAGAGCCGTACCGGCAAGGCGCTGAAATGGGGCGTCTCCGCTCTGCTGATCGCCGCGCTCGGCCTGGGCAGCTGGCAGCTCGCGGACGCGATCATGGAGCGGGGCGGCAAGGCGGGCGACCAGAACCAGACGCAGACGACTGACGGTGACGACAAGAACGAAGAGCAGCCCAAGCCGGTCAAGCCGATCAGCGTCCAAGGTTCCCGGGAGTACGTCGCCGAGGGCAGCGCCCAGGCACCGGGGGACGTGGCCAAGACCTACGACGGCGACCCTTCCACCTACTGGCGTACGAACAGGTACAACGACGGGCCGACGCTCGCGCCGTACAAGCCGGGTGTCGGCATCGTCTACGACCTCGGTTCCTCCCAGGACCTCTCGACGGCGTCGCTAGGTCTCCGGTACGCCGGTGATCACACGACGGTGCACCTCTACGCCACCGACTCCCTGTCGCCCTCGACCGATATTGACGGAATGAAGGAGATCGCGACCGCCACCGCCAGTGGCACCTCGCTCACGGTGAAGGCATCGAAGCCACTCAAGACCCGGTACGTCCTGCTGTGGATCACAGCCGTGCCGAGTGCTCCCTCCGACGGTTACAGCGGCGCCGGGTACAAGCAGGCCGTCACCGAAGTGACGTTCAAGGGCTGAGGGGTCGCCGGGGACGAGGGGGAGGAGGCCCATGACGGGTGACAGCGCTCACGGCGGCATCAGCGATCAGGACCTCCTCGCCCGGCACGTCGAGGGCGACCCCGAGGCCTTCGGTGAGCTGGTACGCCGCCACCGCGACCGGCTCTGGGCCGTGGCCCTGCGGACGCTGGGGGACCGCGAGGAGGCCGCTGACGCCGTTCAGGACGCCCTCGTCTCCGCCTACCGGGCCGCCCACACCTTCCGCGGGCAGGCAGCCGTCACGACGTGGCTGCACCGCATCACGGTGAACGCCTGCCTGGACCGGGCCCGCAAGGCCGCCTCCCGGAAAACCGCTCCCGTCGAGGACACCGAGCGCCTGGACCAGCTCCTGGAGCCGCACGAGTCGGCCTCGGCCCCCGCCGAGCGCAACGACCTGCATCGCCAGCTGCTGGAGGCCCTGGGCACCCTGCCGGCCGATCAGCGCGCGGCTCTCGTCCTGGTGGACATGCAGGGCTACCCCGTCGCGGAGGCCGCCCGGATCCTCGATGTACCGGTCGGCACGATCAAGAGCAGGTGCGCCCGTGGCAGAGCCAGACTCCTGCCGCTGCTCACCCACCTGCGCCCGGAGGGCAGCGGCGAGACCAGGGAGCCCGGCTCGGGACGGAACCGGACGCAGGGGACAACCGTCCCACCCGCAGCGGGACCGCACCGTGCGGGTCCGTCGGACGCGGGGCCGAGCGATTCAGCCGCAGTGAAGGGCGGAGGTGGACGAACGTGACGTCGTCGACGACAGACATGACCGGGCACCCGGACGTCGCGGAGATCTCCGACCTCGCCGAAGGCCTGCTCCCGCCCCTACGGACCACGGCTCTCAGGCGGCACCTGGAGACCTGCGAGCTCTGCGCGGACGTCTACGCGTCACTGGAGGAGATCGAGGGACTGCTCGGCACGCTGCCGGGACCGACACGGATGCCCGACGACGTGGCCGACCGGATCGACGCAGCCCTGGCGGCCGAGGCCCTGCCGAGGGCCAAGACGCCGGAGACCCCGGAGCCCGTGCCTGCCACGGCAGGGTCCGTCGTCGACGTGCACGTCGACGCGCGTGTTTCACGTGAAACATCGGCATCGGTGGGCCGGCCCGCCGGGCACGCCCGCTCTTCGTCCACCGGCCCGGGCCGCAAGGACCACAGGCGAGGCGGGCGACGCAGGATCGCCTTCCTCGGCACCGTGGCCGCCGCTGCCGCCCTGGGACTCGGCACCGTGGTCGTCACCTCCCTCACCGGGGGCAACCCGTCCGACGACACCGCCCAAGGGCAGCAGACCGCGCTCGCGGACACCTTCTCCGAGGGAAAGCTGAAGCAACAAGTCACCGATCTCCTCCCCAAGGAGCAGGACGCTCAGAACGGGCCGCGTACACCGCGCAGCTTCGGCATGGAGTCCGAAACCGGTGGTGACAACCGTGTCTTCAAGCAGCCGACGGTTCCCGAGTGCATCCAGAAGGGCATCGGCCGCGACGACGCGGCGCTCGCCACGAAGGAAGGCGTCTACAAGGGCAGGGGAGCGCTACTCGTCGTGCTCCCCGACGCCTCCAACGGCAGCCGTGTCACCGCGTACATCGTCGAGTCGACGTGTGTGGAACAGCCTGCCGTCAGCAAGGCCGAGATTCTTCTGAAGCGCTCCTACACGCGTTCCTGAGTGCGGAGATCCGTTCCTCTTCCCAGATGCCCGGACGTTCGCCTCCGTGTGCCCGGGCACAGCGGGAATGCGCGCCCCGTAGGATCCGTTGGGTGGGGTGAGGGCTCCGACAGAAGCTCCGCCCGGCCCTGAAGACGCAGTCCAGAGACGAGGAATGAAGCCGTGAGCGACGTCCGAAACGTGATCATCATCGGCTCCGGGCCCGCCGGCTACACGGCGGCGCTCTACACCGCGCGCGCGTCGCTGAAGCCGCTGGTGTTCGAGGGCGCCGTCACCGCGGGCGGTGCGCTGATGAACACCACCGAGGTGGAGAACTTCCCAGGCTTCCAGGACGGCATCATGGGCCCCGAGCTCATGGACAACATGCGGGCCCAGGCGGAGCGCTTCGGCGCCGAGCTGATCCCGGACGATGTCGTCGCAGTCGACCTGACCGGTGAGACCAAGACCGTCACCGACACCGCGGGTACGGTCCACCGGGCCAAGGCCGTCATCATCACCACCGGTTCCCAGCACCGCAAGCTCGGCCTGCCGAACGAGGACGCCCTCTCCGGTCGCGGCGTCTCTTGGTGCGCGACCTGCGACGGCTTCTTCTTCAAGGACCAGGACATCGCCGTGATCGGCGGCGGTGACACCGCGATGGAGGAGGCCACGTTCCTCTCCCGCTTCGCCAAGTCCGTGACGATCGTCCACCGCCGCGACACCCTGCGCGCTTCCAAGGCGATGCAGGAGCGCGCCTTCGCCGACCCCAAGATCTCGTTCGTCTGGGACAGCGAGATCGCCGAGGTTCAGGGTGACCAGAAGCTGTCCGGCCTGAAGCTGCGCAACGTCAAGACCGGCGAGCTCTCGGACCTGGCGGTGACCGGCCTCTTCATCGCGATCGGCCACGATCCGCGCACCGAGCTCTTCAAGGGCCAGCTCGACCTGGACCCGGAGGGCTACCTGAAGGTCGAAGCCCCGTCGACCCACACCAACGTGACCGGTGTCTTCGGCGCCGGTGACGTGGTCGACCACACGTACCGCCAGGCGATCACCGCCGCCGGCACCGGCTGCTCCGCCGCGCTCGACGCCGAGCGTTTCCTCGCCGCGCTCACCGACGAGGACAAGGCCGAGCCCGAGAAGACCACTGTCTGACCCCCCGTTCGCCTCACGCATCAACCATTAAGGAGCCCGCCGTGGCCGGCACCCTGAAGCATGTGACCGACGACTCCTTCGAGCAGGACGTCCTCAAGAACGACAAGCCCGTCCTGGTGGACTTCTGGGCCGCCTGGTGCGGTCCGTGCCGCCAGATCGCGCCGTCCCTCGAGGCAATCGCCGCCGAGTACGGTGACAAGATCGAGATCGTCAAGCTCAACATCGACGAGAACCCGGGTACGGCCGCCAAGTACGGCGTCATGTCCATCCCCACCCTGAACGTCTACCAGGGTGGCGAGGTTGCCAAGACCATCGTCGGTGCGAAGCCGAAGGCCGCAATCGTTCGCGACCTTGAGGACTTCATCGCCGACTGACGTTTCACGTGAAACGTTGAATGGGCCGACCCGTACGGGTCGGCCCACTCGCTTTCCACCGGTCCTCCTGTGCAGAGCGCTGCTACAGCGGTCGCAGCGCCGGTTCCTTCTGGACGGCTCCGAGCAGGCGATCCAGTGCCATCTCCACGTCTTCCTTCCAGGACAGCGTCGAGCGAAGGTCCAGCCGCAGCCGCGGATGGCTGGGATGGGGTCGGACCGTCTTGAAGCCCACCGCCAGCAGGTGGTCTGCCGGCAGGACGCAGGCGGGCTCCTTCCAGCGGGCGTCCCCGAATGCCTCGATCGCCTTGAAGCCCCGACGCAGCAGATCCTTGGCGACCGTCTGGACCATCACCCGGCCCAGCCCCTGCCCCTGGTAGCCCGGCATCACGAACGCGGTCATCAGCTGGACCGCATCGGGCGAGACAGGGCTGGTGGGAAACGCCGCCGAGCGCGGTACATACGCCGGGGGCGCGTAGAGGACGAAGCCCACCGGTACCTCATCGACGTAGACCACCCGGCCGCATGATCCCCAGTCCAGTAGGACGGCGGAGATCCAGGACTCCTTCTCCAGGGCCGGTGTGCCCGCCTTTACCGCGGCTTCGCCGCTGACGGGATCCAGCTCCCAGAAGACGCACGAGCGACAGCGCTGGGGAAGGTCCTGAAGGTTGTCCAGCGTGAGCGGTACGAGCCGGCGCCCCATGAAGGCTGTTCCTCGCTTCCTTCGCCCGCCGCATCGCGGGCCGCTGTCAGAGCACTCCGTTCCCTGAGCAGGCTGCCGATGAACCCACCGACCGCGCCCAGCCCCAAGCCCGCGCTCACCAGTCCGGTGCGGCTCATCATTCGCATGGCCCCTGCCTTCCTCTCAGCTCAGAGGTACTGCCAGGTGACTGCGCCATCCTGATCGCATCGTATCCACGATGTGGTGACCCCGACACCGACGCAAAGCAAAGGGCGGGCCGTGTTCCGGCACGCACCGGACACGACCCGCCCCGTCAGCAGCTGGAGCAACACCTGTGATCCACCTGCCCGAGCCTCAGGAGCCGAGCTCCTCGGCCTCACCGTCCAAGAGGCCCTTCTGCAGCACGGGCCCTTCACCGGGAGCGAGGCTTCCCAGGATCCGCTCAAGGTCCTCCATGGAAGCGAACTCCACAGTGATCTTGCCCTTCTTCTGCCCCAGGTCGACCTTCACCCGTGTCTCGAAGCGGTCCGAGAGCCGCGTCGCCAAGTCCGAGAGCGCGGGAGAGACCAGGGCACCGGCCCGCGGGCCCTTGGCCCGCTGGGTCTTCTGCGGCCGGGAACCCATCAGGGTCACGATCTCCTCGACCGATCGCACCGAAAGCCCCTCGGCCACGATCCGGTGAGCCAGCCGGTCCTGCTCCTCCGAGTCCTCCACGGAGAGCAGTGCCCGCGCATGCCCGGCGGAGAGTACTCCGGCGGCCACCCGGTTCTGAACCTTCGGCGACAGCTTCAGCAGACGCAGCGTGTTGGAGACCTGAGGCCGGGAGCGCCCGATGCGATCCGCCAGCTGGTCGTGCGTGCAGCTGAAGTCCTTCAGCAGCTGGTCGTAGGCGAAAGCCTCCTCCAGCGGGTTCAGCTGAGCCCGGTGCAGGTTCTCCAGCAACGCGTCCAGAAGGAGCTTCTCGTCCTCCGTGGCCCGCACGATCGCCGGGATGGCATCCATCTCCAGCTCTCGGCAAGCCCGGAAACGACGCTCACCCATGATGAGCTCATAGCGTCCGGGGCCCGTCTGCCGGACGACGACCGGCTGGAGGAGACCCACCTCCCTGATGGAGGTGACGAGCTCGGCCAGCGCGTCGTCGTCGAAGTCCTTGCGCGGCTGCTTCGGGTTCGGCGTGATGGCGTCGAGCGGGACCTCAGCGAAGTGCGCCCCCACGGGCGACCTGAGTGTGTCCACACCACTCGATGCCGCACTGGCTGCAGCCGACTCCTCTGTTTCACGTGGAACCGGCGGAAGCGTGGCCACCTTCGCCGCGGCCACCCCGCGGTCGTTCGGCAGCAGTGGCCTCGGCCCCGGGGAGGCGGAAGCCGCGTTCCCCAATGCCGCCGAAGCCACCGACTTCTCCGTCGGCGCGTTGGGGATCAGTGCGCCCAGACCACGGCCCAGCCCCCTCCGTCGCTCACTCACTGGATCCCCTCCACCATGTTCGGGTCATTCTGTGCGCCGATGTGAGCGTGAGTCGCGTCATAACTGACGCCCACGCCCCTCAGCGCGATTTCGCGTGCCGCCTCCAGATAGGAGAGAGCTCCACTCGATCCTGGATCGTAGGTCAGAACCGTCTGACCGTAACTCGGGGCCTCGGAGATACGGACCGACCGCGGAATGCTCGTCCGCAGCACCTCACCACCGAAGTGACTGCGCACCTCGTCCGCGACCTGTGACGCGAGCCGCGTCCGGCCGTCGTACATGGTGAGCAGAATCGTCGACACATGCAGCGTGGGGTTGAGATGCCCCCGCACCAGATCGACGTTCCGCAAGAGCTGCCCCAGCCCTTCCAGCGCGTAGTACTCGCACTGGATCGGGATCAGCACCTCCTGGCCCGCGACGAGCGCGTTGACCGTCAGCAGGCCGAGGGAGGGCGGGCAGTCGATGAGGATGTAGTCCAACGGCTGCTCGTACGCCTGGATCGCCCGCTGAAGCCGGCTCTCGCGTGCCACCAGAGAGACCAGCTCGATCTCCGCACCGGCGAGATCGATGGTGGCGGGTGCACAGAAGAGGCCCTCGACATCGGAGACCGGCTGGACCACCTCTGAGAGCGGCCTGCTTTCGACCAGCACGTCGTAGATGGATGGGACGTCGGCGTGGTGGTCGATACCCAGCGCAGTGGAGGCATTGCCCTGCGGGTCGAGGTCGACGACCAGGACCCGGGCGCCGTGCAGGGCGAGTGACGCGGCAAGGTTGACGGTCGTCGTCGTCTTGCCCACACCACCCTTCTGGTTGGCGACCACCATGACCCTGGTCCGCTCGGGCCGCGGCATCCCCTCGCCGGCGCGGCCCAGAGCATCCACCGCCAATTGGGCAGCACGACCGATCGGAGTGTCGTCCATCGGAGGCGGTGTTTCACGTGAAACATCCGCCCCCATCGACTCGGTACGGGGACCGGGGACCGGATCGGTCATCGGTCCCGCGATATTGGCGTCGGACCGCAAGGATTCACTCTCCTCGACTTCAGGCTCGCAATGAACAGAGCCTCCCATGCCTTCGGGGTCATGAACCAGTGAGGCCTGGCCTTCTGTGGAGAAATCCACCTCTGTGGACAACTCCGTGCCCCCGAGCGATCCGAGAGGCTTTCGGTCACGAGGGTCGGCCGCGGCGCGGCCGCGACTGATGATGCCGTGCAGCAGTGAGCGACGTTTCACGTGAAACACGATGCACAGCAGCCGAAGCCGAACTACCGCGACACTCCGGCATGCGTAGCTTTGGCAGCTTGTGTGGAGTACTGCCGACCATCAGGACGCTCCGGTCAGGGCGGATCGGTACGCCCCCTACCCTCGCCTCGGCTGCCCGGGCCGCTACCCGCGACGCCGGCGCGCCCGCCCGGTCCGCGCCGCCTTGGCCCGCTTGGCGGCAAAGCGCACGCCCCCGGGGCTCTCCCCGACCTCGACCCGCACCACAGTGGACATGGGGTCCACGACCCCCTCACCGACATGCAGGATGGACGTCTCCACCGCACCCAGCTTGCTCAGCGCCGTGGCCGAGGCCTTCAGCTCCTCCTCGGCCGTGTCTCCCTTGAGAGCCAGCATCTCGCCGTACGGCCGCAACAGCGGAACCCCCCAGGTGGCCAGCCGGTCCAACGGAGCAACGGCACGGGCCGTCACCACGTGCACCGGCGGCATCTTGCCCATGACCTCCTCGGCCCGGCCACGCACGACAGTGACATGGTCCAGGCCCAACAGCTCCACGACCTCGGTCAGGAAGTTCGTGCGCCGCAGCAGCGGTTCCAAAAGCGTGATCTTCAGGTCCTCTCGGACGAGCGCAAGCGGGATTCCCGGCAGGCCCGCACCGGAACCGACGTCGCACACCATCACACCCTCGGGTACGACTTCCGAGAGCACCGCGCAGTTCAGCAGATGCCGCTCCCACAGGCGGGGCACCTCACGCGGTCCGATCAGACCGCGCTTCACCCCCGCCTCGGCGAGCAGTTCCGCGTAGCGGACCGCGTCCGCGTACCGATCACCGAACACCTCACGCGCCTGCTCGGGCACGGGGGGAAGCTCCGCTGCCTCCGTCACGGGGGACCGTCCTTCCTACGGCACCGGCGCACCAGTCGCCGCTGCCAGAACCACCAGAACTATCAGGCTGACAAAATTCGGCCCCGTCTGCGCAACAGACGGGGCCGGGGAACGTGAGAACCGATCAGGCGGGAAGCACGACGACGAAGCGCTCCGGCTCCTCGCCCTCGGACTCGCTGCGCAGACCCGCCGCCTTGACCGCGTCGTGCACGACCTTGCGCTCGAACGGGGTCATGGGCTTCAGCCGCGCGGGCTCGCCGCTGCTCCTGACCTCGGCCGCGGCCTTGGCACCCAGCTCGGAGAGCTCGGCGCGCTTCCCGGCCCGGTACGCCGCGACGTCGAGCATCAGCCGACTGCGGTCACCGGTCTCCCGGTGCACGGCAAGACGCGTGAGCTCCTGCAGAGCCTCCAGCACCTCACCATCCCGGCCGACCAGCTTCTCCAGGTCACGGCTGTTCGAGTCGCTGATGATCGAGACAGACGCGCGGTCGGCCTCGACGTCCATGTCGATGTCGCCGTCGAGGTCGGCGATGTCGAGCAGACCCTCCAGGTAGTCCGCGGCGATCTCGCCCTCGTTCTCGAGGCGAGTCAGGGTGTCTGCACCCTCGGCAGCGGCGGAGGTGGTGCCTTCCGTCACGGGATGGGCTCCTTCTTACTTCTTCGACGGGGACTTGGGCCGCTGCGGGCCCTTGCGCTGTCCGGACTGAGCCTTGCTACGGCCACCGCCACCGGACTTCTGAGCCGGCTTCTTGGCGCCGCCGGCAGGCTTGGTGTCCTGTTTGCCGTCCTGCG
Organism: Streptomyces marokkonensis; assembly: GCF_039539045.1. Lineage (NCBI taxonomy): Bacteria > Bacillati > Actinomycetota > Actinomycetes > Kitasatosporales > Streptomycetaceae > Streptomyces > Streptomyces marokkonensis. The sequence continues at coordinate 4,929 of NZ_BAABCQ010000131.1, read as the reverse complement.
GCTCGTCCGACTTGGTCAGCGAGGTCTTCGGCTCGGACTCGCCGGCCACCTTCGTGGTCTGGCGCTGGGACTTGCTCTGCCGCTTGGGCTGCTGCCGCTTGGGCGTCGCCGGGGTGGCCACGGCCGCCCCGTCCTCGGTCTGGGCGGCGACAGCGGCATCGTTCTTCACCACGTTGCCGTCGGCCTGGGCCGCCATGCCCGCCTTGTTCAGACCGTTGACGAACTTCCGCTCGAACTCGTTGCGGTCCCGCCCCTTGGCGACGATGGCCTTCACGATGGCCTTCTCACCACGGCCACGCGTCTTGCCGTGCTGGGTGACGCTCTTGTGCAGGCGCTCCAGGTAGGCGGCCTGCGCCTTGGACCCCGGCGTCGGGTTGTTGCGGATGACGTACATCTGCTGGCCCATGGTCCACACGTTGGTGGTCAGCCAGTAGACGAGGACACCGACGGGGAAGTTGATGCCGAAGATGGCGAACATGACCGGGAAGACGTACATCAGCATCTTCTGCTGCTGCATGAACGGCGTCTTCACCGTCGTGTCGACGTTCTTGGTCATCAGCTGGCGCTGGGTGAAGAACTGCGACGCCGACATCAGCACGATCATGATCGCGGTGACGACCCGGACGTCCGTCAGCGAGGACCCGAGAGCCTCCACCTTGTCGGCGCTGTCCATGAACTTCGAGGCCAGTGGCGCACCGAAGATGTGAGCCTTCTGCGCGCTCTCCAGCAGGCTCTTGTCGATCACGCCGATGGTGTCGTTCGACGCGATGGCGTTGAGCACGTGGTACAGGGCGAAGAAGAACGGAGACTGCGCCAGGATGGGAAGGCACGAGGAGAGCGGGTTGGTACCCGTCTCCTTGTACAGCTTCATCATCTCTTCGGACTGGCGCTGCTTGTCGTTCTTGTAGCGCTCCTGGATCTTCTTCATCTCCGGCTGGAGCGTCTGCATCCCGCGCGTCGCCTTGATCTGCTTCACGAAGAGCGGGATCAGGCAGATACGGATGAGAATCACCAGGGACACGATGGACAGGCCCCAGGCCCATCCGGTGTCAGGGCCGAAAATGGCGCCGTACACGCTGTGGAACTGGACGATGACCCAGGAGACAGGTGTCGTGATGAAGCTGAAGAGGCTGGCAATCGTGTCCACTAATCATGCTCCTTGGGCATGGGGCTGGGTCTCTGCGGCCGGGCTCGAAGGACCGGACGGACTCGTCGGAGAAGTCCGTCCCTCGGTGGCCGGTTCGGCGGCGGAGGGCCCGCCCTTGCGTGCACGCCAGGCGCCACGCAGCATTTCGTGCCACCGCGGACGCTTGCGCGGCGGAACATGGTCCACGCCGCCCAGCGACCACGGATTGCACCGCAGGATGCGCCAAGCGGTGAGCGCCGTGCCCTTGATGGCACCGTGCCGGTCGATGGCCGTGTAGCCGTAGTGGGAACACGACGGGTAGTACTTGCACACGGGCCCCAGCAGCGGACTGATCGTCCACTGGTACAGCTTGATCAGGGCCAGCAGCGGGTACTTCATCGCGCGCCCCCTCCCAGCAGCCGCTGCAGGGCGGCATCCAGGTCTCGGGCCAGCTGTGCATGGTCTGCGTCACCCGCACCGGGCAGCGCTCGTACGACTACCAGGCTACCGGGGGGAAACAGGGCGATCCGGTCGCGCATCAGATGGCGAAGCCTGCGCTTCACCTTGTTGCGCACCACCGCACCTCCCACAGCTTTGCTCACGACGAAACCCGCACGTGTCGGGGGAGCGCTCTCCCCAGGCGCGTGCGGGTCCGTAGCACCGCTTCGAAGGTGGACGACGAGGGCCGGGCGGCCGGCCCGGCGCCCTCGTCGAACCGCGGTCGCGAAGTCCTCGCGCCACCTCAGCCGGTTTTCGGTGGGCAGCACGATGTCATGACCTGACCGGGATCAGGCGGACAGACGGCTGCGACCCTTGGTGCGGCGGGTCGCCAGGATCGCGCGGCCGGCACGGGTACGCATACGCAGCCGGAAACCGTGGGTCTTCGCACGGCGGCGGTTGTTCGGCTGGAAGGTGCGCTTGCTCACTCGGGGGCTCCAGAAAGATTCGGGGTTGGCGGGGTGCCGTCCTGGCTGTCACCGTGCGCCCACGAGTAGCTCGCGTTACGCCCGTGTGCACCGCTTTTCGATCACCTTGGACGTGATCTGTGCCCATCGGAGGCAGGCGGCAGCAGCCATCGACAACTCGACTTGGTCACGGTACGTGGGACTGCGCCATTCGGTCAAACCGACGGCGACCGGGAGACACTTGTCCACAGGCTGGGGACAACAACTTGAACCCTACCGGCCGCGCTGACTACCGTGACTGGACTCCGATTCGTTCCTTTGTCCCTGCCCCACCCGAGTTTCACCCCGACCCGTCCCCGAGTCACACCTTCGAGGGACCCGTGAGAGAGCGTGCCCTGTGGCTGACGTACCTGCCGATCTTGCCGCAGTGTGGCCACGCGTACTGGAGCAACTCCTCGGGGAGGGTCGCGGGCAGGGTGTCGAGTCGAAGGACGAGCACTGGATCCGGCGCTGCCAGCCTCTCGCGCTGGTCGCCGACACCGCCCTGCTCGCAGTACCGAACGAATTTGCGAAGGGCGTACTGGAGGGCCGTCTCGCCCCCATCGTCAGCGAGACCCTGAGCCGTGAATGCGGCCGTCCCATCCGCATCGCGATCACCGTCGACGACACCGCGGGAGAACCGGCCGGCCCCACCCCGCCGGCGCCACCCGCCGGCCCGCAGCACCGCTACGAGGAGCCCGAGCTCCCCGCACCCGGCCAGGGCCGCGACGAGTACGAGGGGTACGACGGGTACGGACGCCACCGCGCCGACCAGCTCCCCACCGCCCGCCCCGCCTACCCGCAGGAGTACCAGCGCCCCGAGCCCGGCTCCTGGCCCCGCCCCGCGCAGCAGGACGACTACGGCTGGCAGCAGCAACGCCTCGGCTTCCCGGAGCGGGACCCCTACGCGTCACCGCCGCAGGAGTCCTACGGCCAGGAGCCGTACCCCAAGGGCGCCCGTCAGCAGGACACGTACCAGCAGGGCTACCGTCCGCAGCCTCCGGACCGCTCTCCGTACGACGCCCAGCGCGGTGATTCCCGCGGTGATTCCCGCGGCGACTCACAGCGAGGCGACTACAAGCAGACACGCAACAACTACGAGCAGAACCGCAACGACTACGACCAGCCGCGCGGCGACTACGACCGCGGCCCCCGCCGGGACCTGCCCGAGCCTCAGCCCGGCTCCGGACACGTCCACCGCGGCGGCCCCGTCGGACCGGGCCCCGCCACCGGGGCTCCCAGCCCGCTGGCCGCGCAGCCCGCGCCGGCGACCGGACCCGGCGAGCCGACCGCACGACTGAACCCGAAGTACCTCTTCGACACCTTCGTCATCGGCGCCTCCAACCGCTTCGCCCATGCCGCGGCCGTCGCCGTCGCCGAGGCACCCGCCAAGGCGTACAACCCGCTCTTCATCTACGGGGAGTCGGGACTCGGCAAGACCCACCTGCTGCACGCCATCGGGCACTACGCCCGCAGCCTCTACCCCGGCACGCGGGTGCGCTACGTGAGCTCCGAGGAGTTCACCAACGAGTTCATCAACTCGATCCGCGACGGCAAGGGCGACAGCTTCCGCAAGCGCTACCGCGAGATGGACATCCTGCTGGTCGACGACATCCAGTTCCTCGCGGACAAGGAGTCGACGCAGGAGGAGTTCTTCCACACCTTCAACACCCTCCACAACGCCAACAAGCAGATCGTCCTCTCCTCCGACCGGCCGCCCAAGCAGCTGGTCACACTGGAGGACCGGCTGCGGAACCGTTTCGAGTGGGGTCTGATCACCGACGTCCAGCCACCCGAGCTGGAGACGCGCATCGCGATCCTGCGCAAGAAGGCGGTACAGGAGCAGCTCAACGCCCCGCCGGAGGTACTGGAGTTCATCGCCTCCAGGATCTCGCGCAACATCCGCGAACTGGAGGGCGCGCTGATCCGCGTCACGGCGTTCGCGTCGCTCAACCGGCAGCCGGTCGACCTGGGCCTCACCGAGATCGTCCTGAAGGACCTGATCCCCGGTGGCGAGGACTCGGCCCCCGAGATCACGTCCACGGCCATCATGGGCGCCACCGCGGACTACTTCGGCCTCACCGTCGAGGACCTGTGCGGCACCTCGCGCGGGCGCGCGCTGGTGACGGCCCGGCAGATCGCGATGTACCTGTGCCGCGAGCTGACGGATCTCTCGCTGCCGAAGATCGGCGCGTTGTTCGGCGGCCGGGACCACACCACGGTGATGCACGCCGACCGCAAGATCCGCAATCTGATGGCCGAGCGACGCTCCATCTACAACCAGGTGACCGAGCTGACCAACCGCATCAAGAACGGCTGACGGCTGCCGGCACGGCTGTCGGCACGGTCCCGAGGCGCCCCGGACACCCACCCACGGGGCGCCTTTTTCATGCCCGCTCCCAGCCCGCTCCCAGCCCGCTCCCAGCTCTCTCCACCATCTCCCAGCCCGCTCGATGTCAGGAGGCGCGGACCCGCTGTTCGATTACCTGCCTGGTTACGGCCGTCCTCCACAGATTCGGGCACTTTTTTCCGTCCACACCTTGGGGACTGGGAAGTTGTCCCGATCCTGTCCACAGGCCAAGGTGTTGAGCAACCATCAGGGCAGGTCAACGACCTGTGGATTCGTGGACAAAGGTTATCCACAGGCTGTGGACAACGAAAGGATCCACAAGCTGTTCATGAAGTTGTCCACGGGCAGCCCACAGGCTGAGCCACGTTGTCCCCAGCGATCGCCAGCTTCTCCACATGACTGTCCACTGTTCGGCAACCCGACGCGCCCTCTCACCACCTCGAGTGAAAGGCGTCACACCGAGCCGCTTGGTTGGGCTGTGGGAAACGTGGGTAAACCTGGGGACGCAG
>NZ_BAABCQ010000130.1:0-22798 GCF_039539045.1 Streptomyces marokkonensis | reverse complement strand
GGGTTAGCCTCTGACGTATTTTTCTCATTGGGCAGATCCGTGAACTGCGGAAAAGCACGCACAACAGGCCGGACCGCCCGACGCGTCCGGAGGGGTTCCGAGTCCTCGCGTCCGAGGGCTCCTGGGGAGCGGAACGAGGGTGCGCATGACCAGCGACAGCACCGGGACCGTCGACGCGGTTCCGGGCGACCAGGAGTTGCGCCGCCTCCTGGCGGGCCTGACGGCCGTCCGGGACGGCGATTTCGGCACCCGTCTGCCGGACGAGGCGGACGGCCTGATGGGCGACATCGCCAAGGTCTTCAACGGCATGGTGGACCAGTTGTCCGTGTTCACCTCCGAGGTCACCCGAGTGGCCCGCGAGGTCGGCACCGAGGGGACCCTCGGCGGTCAGGCGCGGGTGCCGGGTGTCTCGGGTACCTGGGCGGACCTGACGGACTCGGTCAACGCCATGGCCGGGAACCTGACCACCCAGGTGCGTGACATCGCCCAGGTCGCCACGGCGGTGGCAAAGGGCGACCTGTCGCAGAAGATCGACGTGGACGCCCGCGGCGAGATCCTCGAGCTCAAGAACACCATCAACACGATGGTCGACCAGCTCTCCGCCTTCGCCGACGAGGTCACCCGCGTCGCCCGCGAGGTCGGCACCGACGGGCGGCTCGGCGGCCAGGCCGACGTCCAGGGCGTCAGGGGCACGTGGCGCGACCTCACCGACTCGGTGAACTTCATGGCGGGCAACCTGACCAACCAGGTGCGCAACGTCGCCCAGGTGGCGACCGCCGTCGCCAAGGGCGATCTCTCCCAGAAGATCACGGTGGACGCCCGCGGCGAGATCCTCGAACTGAAGAACACCATCAACACGATGGTCGACCAGCTCTCCGCCTTCGCCGACGAGGTCACCCGCGTCGCCCGCGAGGTCGGCACCGAGGGCAATCTGGGCGGGCGCGCCCAGGTGCGCGGTGTGTCGGGCACCTGGAAGGACCTGACCGACAACGTCAACTCCATGGCCAACAACCTCACCGGCCAGGTCCGCTCCATCACGCAGGTCGCCACCGCCGTGGCGCGCGGCGACCTCTCGCAGCGGATCACGGTCGAGGCCAAGGGCGAGGTCGCGGCGCTGGCCGACGTCATCAACACGATGGTCGACACACTGTCGGCGTTCGCCGACGAGGTCACCCGGGTGGCCCGCGAGGTCGGCACCGAGGGCCGGCTCGGCGGCCAGGCGCACGTGCCGAACGTCGCCGGGACCTGGAAGGACCTCACCGACAACGTCAACTCCATGGCCAACAACCTCACCGGCCAGGTCCGCAACATCGCGCTGGTGACGACCGCGGTGGCCCGGGGCGACCTGTCGAAGAAGATCGACGTCGACGCGCGCGGTGAAATCCTGGAGCTCAAGACGACCATCAACACGATGGTCGACCAGCTCTCCGCCTTCGCCGACGAGGTCACCCGCGTCGCCCGCGAGGTCGGCACCGAGGGCCGGCTCGGCGGCCAGGCCGAGGTGGAGGGCGTCTCAGGGACCTGGAAGCGCCTCACGGAGAACGTCAACGAGCTGGCCGGCAACCTCACCCGCCAGGTCCGCGCGATCGCCGGGGTCACCTCCGCCGTCGCCGAGGGCGACCTGACCCGCTCCATCAACGTGGAGGCGTCCGGCGAGGTCGCCGAGCTCAAGGACAACATCAACTCCATGGTGGAGTCCCTGCGCGAGACCACGCGGGCCAACCTGGAGCAGGACTGGCTCAAGACCAACCTCGCCCGGATCTCCGGGCTGATGCAGGGACACCGGGACCTGCCGGTGGTCGCCGAGCTGATCATGGACGAGTTGGTGCCGCTGGTCTCGGCCCAGTACGGCGCGTTCTATCTGGCCGAGGACGGCGACGACGGGCCCGAGCTCAGGCTCGTGGGCTCCTACGGCTGTCCCGAGGACGCCGGCCGGCCCACTCGCATCGCCTTCGGCCGCACCCTGGTCGGCCAGGCGGCGCGCAGCCGGCGCACCATCGTGGTGGACGAGCTGCCGCCGGGCTACGTGACCATCTCCTCGGGGCTCGGCGAGGTGATGCCGACCGCTCTGGTGTTGGTGCCCATCGTGGTCGAGGGACAGGTCCTCGGCGTGATCGAGCTGGCGTCGGTCACCGCGTTCACGCAGGTCCACCGGGACTTCCTGGACATGCTGATGGAGACCATCGGCGTGAACGTCAACACGATCGTGGCCAACGCCCGTACCGACGAGCTCCTCGCCGAGTCGCAGCGCCTGACCGCGGAACTCCAGGCCCGCTCGGCGGAGCTCCAGGTGCAGCAGGAGGAGTTGCAGCGCTCCAACGCCGAGCTGGGGGACAAGGCGTCCCTGCTGGCGACGCAGAACCGGGACATCGAGGCGAAGAACCTGCAGATCGAGCAGGCGCGGCAGGAGCTGGAGGCCCGCGCCCAGCAGTTGTCGCTGGCCTCGAAGTACAAGTCGGAGTTCCTGGCCAACATGAGTCACGAGCTGCGCACCCCGCTCAACAGCCTGCTCATCCTCGCCCAGTTGCTCGCCCAGAACCCCTCGCGCAATCTCACCCCGAAGCAGGTCGAGTACGCGGGCATCATCCATTCCGCGGGCTCGGACCTGCTCCAGCTGATCAACGACATCCTGGACCTGTCGAAGGTCGAGGCGGGGAAGATGGACGTCGCCCCCGAGCGTGTGGCGCTGCGGCAGCTCATCGAGTACGTCGAGGCCACCTTCCGGCCCATGACGACGCAGAAGGGCCTGGAGTTCACGGTGACGACGGCCGCCGGAGCGCCGGCGGACCTGCTCACCGACGACTCCCGGCTGCGTCAGGTGCTGCGCAACCTGCTGTCCAACGCGGTGAAGTTCACCGAGCGGGGCGGGGTGGAGCTGGCCGTCGAACCGGCGCCGGACGACGAGGTGCCCAGCGGCGTGGTCCGGGGCGGTGCCGTGGTGGCCTTCCGGGTGAAGGACACGGGCATCGGCATCCCCGAGCAGAACCTGGAGTCGGTCTTCGGCGCCTTCCAGCAGGCGGACGGCACGACGAGCCGCAAGTACGGCGGCACCGGGCTCGGCCTGTCCATCACCCGGGAGATCGCCCAGCTGCTCGGCGGCGCCGTCACCTTGGCCAGCACGCCGGACCGGGGCAGCACGTTCACGCTGTTCCTGCCCGTGGCCCGGCCCGACTTCGAGGAGCTGCTCGACCGGGTGGCGGAGCACACCCCGGCCGAGTCGGCGGCCGACGTCCTCACCCGCCGGGCGCCGGCGCCCGAGCTCGCGGGCGGCCACCGGCAGCGCCCGCGACGACTGCTCGTCGTGGAGGAGCGTCCGCGCGGCCTGCTGACCCTCGTCGCGGAGAGTGTGATCGCCGATCTGACGCACGGACGGGACGACGCGGGCGACCGGCCCCCGCTCGACGTCATCACCGCCGTGGGGGCGCAGGAGGCCGCCGGCGCGCTGGCGGCCGAACCGTGCCACTGTGTCGTCCTGGAGCTGGGCATGCCGGACGCCGAGGCGTCCCGTTTCCTTCAGGCCCTGCGCGGCGACTCGGCGCTGGCCGGCATGCCGGTGCTCGTGCACAGCGGTCACCGCGCGGACGCGGCGCTGGAGGAGAACCTGCGTTCGCGCGCGCGGGACGGGGCGCTGGAGTTCCTGTCCAGCCTCGACGAACTGCGGGAGCGCATCGCCCTGCACCTGGCCGCCGAGGAACCGGGGGACGTGCTGTCCCTGGTCCGGCCCGAGGAGCAGACCCCGGCCCCGGCCGCCGTGGAGGACTCCCCTGCCGGACGCACCGTCCTCGTCGTCGACGACGACGCGCGCAACCTCTTCGCGCTCAGCGGGATCCTGGAGCTGCACGGCTTCCGGGTCCTGCACGCGGAGAACGGGCGCCGGGGCATCGAGACGCTGACGGGCCACCCGGACGTCGCACTGGTCCTGATGGACGTGATGATGCCGGAGATGGACGGCTACACGGCGACGGCCGAGATCCGCCGGATCCCCCGGTACGCCGAGCTGCCGATCATCGCGGTGACGGCGAAGGCGATGCCCGGCGACCGGGAGAAGAGCCTCGCCTCGGGCGCCAGCGACTACGTCACCAAGCCCGTCGACACGGACGACCTCATCGCCTGCGTCCGACGGTGGCTGCCCGCGTGAGCGCGCCGGCCCCCGTCCCGTACACCGTTGGGCCGGGCGGTGCGCGGCACGTCCCGTCGTGCTCCGTGGCGGTCTCCAGCCGAGGAGCGTCCTCATCGTGAACATGTCCGAGCAGCCGCGCGACCCGGCCGGCGGTGCGCCGCGGGACGCGCCGGCCACGCCGTCCCCCGCGTCCGGGCCGCCGCCGTCCCACGCGGTCGACGGGCCGACCGCCGACCTGCGCGCGATGGCCCCGCTGTCGCCGGTGGGCAGGCTGGCGGCCACGGTGGACCGGCTCAGCCGCGAGGTCCGGGCCGCCCAGGCGGAGGCCGAGGGCCGGGCGCTGATCGAGCTCGCCAAGGGCATCCTGGTCGCGCGGCTCGGGTGCGGTCCGGCACAGGCCGCCCGCCAGCTCGCCGAGCTGGCCGAGCAGTCCCAGGTGACGCCCCTGGAGTTCGCGGTCGACGTCATCAACCAGGCCGCCCGGGACCGGATGTCGGAGGTCACGGACGCCTTCCTCACGGCCACCGCGGCCGTGCAGGCCGCGTCCGCCGAGGAGGGCGCGGAGGCCGGGGAGGCGGTGGCCGAGTCGGCCGCCGTGCGCCTGCGGGCGGCCGAGAGCGGCGCGCTGGCCGCGGACGACACGCAGGCCGTCGCCGACGCCCTGCTGGAGCAGGCGCTGCGCCCGCTCGGCGCGGTCGCTGTGGCCATCTGGGCGGCCGGGTACGACGGGTCGCTCACGCTGGTCGGCAGCGCGGGGTTCTCGGCTGCCGAGGCCACCCGCTGGCGTTACGTGCCGCCGGACGTGGCGACGGTGGCCCGGCGCGGGCTGACCGAGCGCGCGGGCCAGTGGATCACCTCCCTGGCCGAGACCGGGCTGCCCAGCGTGGGCCGGCACCAGTACCCGGACGGCGGCAGGGTCGCCGTACCCGCCGGTACCGGGGGGCGCATCCACGGCGTGCTGGAGATCGCCTGGCCGGCTGCGCTGGCCCCGCAGCCGCCCCAGGTGGTGCGCCAGGTGGAGGCCCTGGCGGAGCTGTGCGCGCACACCCTGGAGTCGTACACGCCGCCGCACGGCGCCGGGCAGGAGCCACGGGTCATGCCGGACGCGGTGGAGCTGATGGACCTGGCGGACGGGCTGTACGACCCCGCCCTGGTCCTGGTGCCGCATCTGGACGCCGAGGGTCACCTGGCGGACTTCCGTATCCAGCACGTGAACAAGAGCTTCCTCGATCCGGCCGGCCGACCGCGTGCCGTGGTGGGCGGCGCGCTGCTGCTGGAGGCCTATCCGATGGCCGCCGGGGACAGCGAGCTGTACCAGAACGTGGAGCGGGTGTACGCCACGGGCGAGCCGTTCCGGGCCCGGCGCATGAACCTGACCGCGCTGGTGGACCAGGTGCCGCTGTCGGCGCTCGCGGACATCAGCGTCAGCCGGCACGGCAACGCCGTCCTGCTCATCTGGCGCATCGAGGACGAGACGGCCCGGCTGGCCAGCCTGCTCCAGCACGCCCAGCGCCTCGGCCGCATCGGCGGCTTCGAGGAGAATCTACTGACCGGCGAGATCACCTGGAACGGGCAGCTTTTCGACCTGTACGGGCGTCCGCAGGCCAGTACGCCGGTGCCGCTGGAGGAGCTGACCGCCCACGCCCACCCGGACGAGGCCGTCGTCATCGGCCGGTTCCTGCGTACGCTCCTGCACCACCGCCGGCCGGCGTCGGCGGCGTTCCGGCTGCAACGGCCCGACGGAGTGACCCGGCACGTCCGGGTGGTGGCCGAGCCGGTCCTGGACGCCGACGACCGCCTCCTCCTCGTACGCGGCGCCTATCAGGACATCTCGGCGCAGCACTGGACCGAGGTGGCGCTCGCGGCGACGCGCGACCGGCTGGCGCACACCGAGCAGGAGGCCATCGAGCGCAACCGGCTGACCCTGCAGTTGCAGCACGCGATCATGCCGCCCGCCCAGACCCCGCTCAAGGTGCCGGCCCTCGAGGTGGCCGTCCGGTACCGGCCCGCGGAGACGGAACAGCTGGTGGGCGGCGACTGGTACGACGCCGTGATGCTGCCGAGCGGGCGGGTGCTGCTGTGCGTGGGGGACGTGGCCGGGCACGGCATAGAGGCCGCGACCAGCATGGTGGTCCTGCGCAACGCGCTGCGCGGCCTGGCGGTGACCGGTGCCGGGCCGGGCCAGCTGCTGTCGTGGCTCAACATCGTGGCGCACCACCTGACGGGAGGGGTCACGGCCACCGCGGTGTGCGGCCTGTACGACCCGGCCCGGCGCACACTGCGCTGGGCCAGGGCGGGCCATCTGCCGCCGGTGCTGGTCCGGGGTCCCCGGGCCGAGCCCCTGCCGCTGCTCAGGGGCATGCTGCTGGGAGCGGTGGCCGAGGCGGTGTACGAGGAGGACGAGGTGCGGTTGGCCGGTGAGGACACGCTGCTGATGTACACCGACGGGCTGATCGAACGCCGCGACCGGCCGGTGGAGGAGGCGCTGGCCCAGTTGCTGAGCACCGTGCGTCCGACACCGAAGACCCTCGACCAGCATCTGGACCGGCTGCTCACCTACAGCAGGTCGGACACGGACGACGACACCTGCCTGGTGGGTATCCGGGTCGGGTGACGGACGGCGCGGGACCACGTCCCGGCCAAAGAGGTGTGGGAGGCGGATTCGGGGGTAACCGGCGGGCGCGGTGGCACAGCCGAGCCATCGATGTCCGTCCTGTTGGAGGTACACGTGCCCATAGCCCAGAACCCGCTGTCCGTAGAGGTGACGCTGCCCCGGGAGGAGGTCGCGCTGCTCAAGGTGGAGGGTTACCTGGACGTCGACACGGCGACGGAGTTCCAGCACCACCTGGCCAACCAACTCCACCACGGTCGGCGGCACTTCCTGCTGGATCTCTCGGAGGTCCCGTTCATGGACTCCTCCGGCATGAACATCATCCTGCGGGTCTATCAGGAGGCTCGCGAGCTGCCGGGCAGCGTGCACATCATCTCGCCCGCCCCGGCGGTCCGGCGCGTCCTGGACCTGACGGGGGTGAGCATCACCGTGCCGGTCTCCGAGGGCGTCGACGAGGCGCTCGCCCGCGTCGACGCCCAGCCCGAGGGACCGCGGGTTCCGGACGCCTGAGGCCTCTCCCCCGGCACTCATCCGGACCGTTCACGCGGGATCAGGTGTCGTACGAGGTCGGCGGGTGGATACAGTTGTCGCCCGGCAGACTCATGTCGCCGCCACGTCGCCTTCGGGGTGCCGTGCGGCGCAACGCGGATGAGGAGTGGAACAGGTGCCGGAACAGGCGGAGGGAACAGCGGGATCGCCGACGGACGAGGTCAGGGACTTCCTGCGGCGACGTCGTGAGCAGATCGCCCAGCGCTGGGCGGACGAGCCCTTGTTCCGGGCCGTGTTCACCGTTTCGCGGGACGAGGCGGTCGAGGCGGGCAAGGCCGTGGTGGACGCGTTGGCCCAAGTCGCCGACGCGGCACGGGTGGAGGACCCGGACGCCGCCGGGTTCACGACGGTGCGCGAGCAGTTGGCGCGGATGGGCGCGGCCCGCTCCCGGGCCGGCCTGAGCACCGCCCAGGTGTCGAGCGAGCTGGCCGCCCTGCGCCCCCCGGTCGAGAACCTGCTCGTGGCCGATCTGCCGGACAGCCCCGCCGACCACGCCCGGGACTGCGTCACCACGCTGAGCGTGCTGATGGGCACCCTGCGGGTCGTGGTCATGCAGACGGCGCTCAGTGAAGGGCAGGCACTCATCGACCGTCAGCGGCTACAGCTGCTGGAGGTGGCCACTCCGGTGATCAAGCTGTGGGACGGCATCGTGGCCGTGCCGCTCATCGGAACGCTGGACAGCGCCCGCAGCCAGGTCGTCATGGAGACCCTGCTGGAGTCCATCGTGGAGCAGCAGGCGCGCTACGCGATCCTGGACATCACCGGAGTCCCGACCGTCGACTCGCTGGTGGCCCAGCACCTGATGAAGACGGTCGCCGCGGCCCGGCTGATGGGCGCCGAGTGCATCGTCTCCGGCATCCGGCCCGCGATCGCGCAGACCATGGTCCACCTCGGCCTGGACCTGGGCACCGTGGTCACCCGGGCGAGCCTCGCCGACGCCCTGGGGTACGTACTGCACCAGCTCGGGGTCGGCATCGTGAACCCTGTCGCGAACGGCCCGGTCGCGCGGTGAGCGAGGCGTTCCCGGGGCCCCACACGGGTCCCGCGACGGGTCATGTTCCGGTCCTGCGGCTCGGCGAGGTGCTGCTGGTCACCCTGCAGGGGGACCTGCACGACAGCACGGCGCAGCAGCTCCAGCAGGACCTCGCCGAGACCATCTCCCGCAGCGGCGCCACGGGTGTGATCATCGACATCTCCGGTGTGGAGATCGTCGACTCCTTCCTCGGCCGGGTCCTGGCCGAGATCGCCGGGCAGACCGAGCTGCTGGCCGCGCGCACCGTGGTCGTCGGCATGCGGCCGGCGGTCGCGATCACCCTGGTGGAGCTGGGTCTGTCGCTGCCGGGGGTGCACACCGCGCTCAGTACCGAGGTGGCCATGGAGCTGCTCACGCGGCACGCGCCGTCGTCCCGCTTCGGCGGTCTGCGCCAGGAGAGTCCGTGATGCACACTGCCGCGGGCGCCCAGGCCCGCCTGCCCATCCGTTCGGACATGGATCTGGTGTGGGTACGTCAGCATGTGCGGCAGGCGGCCGCCCAGCTCGGCTTCGGGCTGGTGGACCAGACGAAGCTGGTCACGGCGGCCAGCGAACTGGCCCGCAACACGCTCGTGTACGGCGGCGGTGGAACGATGGAGACGCAGCCCCTCACCGAGGGGGGAGCGCAGGGACTGCGGCTGACCTTCAGCGACGAGGGACCCGGCATCGCGGACCTGGAGCAGGCGCTCAGCGACGGCTTCACCTCGGGCGGCGGGCTGGGCATGGGGCTGGGCGGCGCGCGGCGCCTGGTGCACGAGTTCGCGATCGAGAGCGACCCGGGGGCCGGCACCACCGTGCGGGTGACCTCCTGGGTGGGCCGGGCGCCCCGCCCGCGTGAGGAGTCCTGATGCCACGCGTGTGGGACGTCCCGGTGCACGACTCGACCCGGGTGCGCGACGCCAGGGTGGCGGCGGAGCACGCGGCCACCCTGGCCGGTCTGGACGAGCAGCACACCGCCACCGCGGCGCTGGTGGCGACCGAGCTGGCCACCAACCTGCTCAAGCACGCCGGGGGCGGCCGGGTCCTCATCGACGTCGTCGCTCCCACCGTTCTCACGGCCGAACGTGAGGAGACCCGGCTCGTGCAGGTCGCCACGGTCGACCACGGGCCCGGGATCGCCGACGTGGCCGCCGCCCTGAGCGACGGCTTCAGCACGACGCGTTCCCTCGGCGCCGGTCTCGGCACCTGCGCGCGCCTCGCCGACGACTTCGACCTGCACAGCGTCCCGGGCCGGGGCACGGTGGTGGTCGCCCGGATCGGCGCCGCACCCGCCGGCCGTGCCGTACAGCCGGGTCCGGCGACCGGGGTACGGGCCGGCGCGGTGAACGTCCCCTTCGGCGGGGCCGACTACTCGGGCGACGCCTGGGCCTGGGTCCGGGCCGGGGACCGGGTCACACTGATGCTGGCCGACGGCCTGGGCCACGGTCCGGAGGCGGCGCGTGCCTCGACCGCCGCCGTGGAGGCGCTGCGCGGTTCGGCCCACCTGGCGCCCGCCGAGGCGCTGCGGCGGCTCGACACGGCGTTGACCGGAACCCGCGGCGCGGCCGTGGCGGTGGCGCAGGTCGACACGCGTGCCGCGGTACTCAGGTTCGCGGGCATCGGCAACATCGGGGCGCGGCTGTGCGAGGGCGGTATCTGGCGGCATCTGGTCTCCCGGCCCGGCATCGTCGGCGCCCACCGGCCCACGACCCTGCGCGAGCAGGAGGCGGTCTGGGCGGACGACCGGGTGCTGGTCCTGCACAGCGACGGTCTGCCGAGCCGCTGGACCCCGACGCCCGACACCTGCCGCACCGCGGCCGACCCGGCGGTGACGGCTGCCGTGACGGTCCGCGACGCCAGCAGTTCGGCCCGCCCGGTGCGGGACGACACCGCCGTAGCCGTGCTGGCCCCGAATCCGCCGGACGGCTCATGACCCGTACCTGGGAGATCACCGACACCACCGACGCCGCACAGGCACGCCTCACCACCGCACGCCTGGCCACGGCCTACGGCGTGCCGCCCCTGGAGCGCGCGCGGCTGGTGGCCTCGCTCGGGGCGCAACTGCGCCTGTGTCTGACCAAGGGCGGCACCTGGCGGCTCACCCTGGAGACCGGCACCGCTTCCCGCGCCACACCGGAGGCCGGGGAGGGCGTGCTGCACGCGGTGCTGACGCCGTCGCGCGAGGCCGCCGCCGCCGGCCAGCCGCCGTGGCGGGTCACGGTGCCCTGCCCCGAGGCGGTGCCGACGGCCGACGTCGATGCCGTGGCGGACGACCCGGTCGCGCTGGCGGAGGCTCTGCTGGGGGCGGACGAGGACACGGCGCTCGTGCTGGACCGGCTCGCCGAGCAGGAGGACCTGGTCGCCTTCCACCGGGAGGAGCTGCACCAGACGAACCAGGGCGTCGTGGCGTTGCACGCCGAGCTGGACGCCGCCGGGCGAGCCCAGCGGGAGGCGTTCGCCGCCGAACGCAAGGCGCGTACGGAGGCGGAGAACGCCCGTCGCAGGCTGACGTTCCTCGCGGACGCGAGCGCGGTGCTGACGGCGTCCCTCGACCACCACGAGATCGTGCGCCGACTGCCGGAGCTCCTGGTGCCCGAGTACGCGGCGGGCGTCGACGTCTGGCTGTTCGAGCAGGAGGGCGAACGGCCGGGGCCCGCCCATCCGGCCGCCGCCGTGGTCGCCGCCCGCACCGGGCGGCCCCAGTACGCCGCCCCGCACCCCGGCGGCCTGCCCGGCGTCGACGACCAGCCGCCCTCGGCGCTGGCTCCCGAGCGGCCCCTGCTGTGCATCCCGCTGCCGACGCGGCAGGCGCCGCTGGGCGTGGTGACCCTGTCCCCGCCCGGGGAGCGCTGGGACCCGGACGACGCCGTGATGGTGATCGAGCTGACCCGGCGGGCCAGCATCGCGATCGACCACGCGCAGCGCTACCAGCACAACCGCGACATCGCGGAGACGCTCCAGCGGGCCCTGCTGACGGAACTGCCCGCCCCACCGGGACTCGCCCTGGCCGCGCGCTATCTGCCGGCCACCCACGGGCTGAACATCGGCGGCGACTGGTACGACGCGTTCCGCCAGCCCGACGGCGGCGTCATCGCCGTGGTGGGGGACGTGACCGGGCACGGGCTGCGCGCGGCCGTGATGATGAGTCAGCTGCGCACCGCGCTGCGGGCCTACGCCGTCGACGGCGGCAGCCCCGGCCGGCTCCTGACCCGGCTGCACACGTTCCTGCACCACCTCCAGCCCGACCTGTTCGCCACCGCCGTCATCGCGCGCTTCCACCCCGACGACCCCACCATGACGTGGGCCGCCGCGGGCCATCCGCCACCGGTACTGCGTACCCCGGACGGGCGGGTGCAGACCCTGGACGCCAAACCGGGTGCGATGCTCGGCATCCCGCTGAAGCAGGAGATCGCCGACCACACGGTGCCGATGGCGCCGGGTTCGACGCTCGCGCTGTACACGGACGGTCTGGTGGAACGCCGCGCCCGGGGCATAGACCCTGGCATCGCGCGGCTGGCACAGGTCCTGGGGTCGTTCGGCTCGGCGGAGCTGGAGGCGGACCTGGAGGGCTCGGCGGACGGAATCCTGCGTCCCCTGCTCAGCGACTCCGAACGCGACGACGACGTGTGCCTGCTGCTCTGCCACCTCCGCGGGTCCGGCTGACCCCGCCAGGCATCGTCGCGGACAACCACTTCCCGCACTCCCCGCACGGGAAGGACCCCGCCCGGTTCCCTCCCGCCCGATGCACTCCGGGCCCGGACGGGGCATGGTGGTGAATCAGGGTGTGTCGCCTGCCTGCCCCGCCCCGCTGGCCGAATCCGCGTGGGCGCGGTGGGATCGACGAGGTGCGAAGCGGCGATCCACGGGCAGGCGAATGGCGTTCGCGGCAGACCGCCCGGAGCCGCAGAAAGGGATGAACACCGTGACACGACCCAGGATCCTGGTGGTCGGCGCAGGTTTCGCCGGCGTGGAGTGCGTCCGTCGTCTGGAACGGAGGCTCTCCCCCCACGAGGCCGACGTCACCCTGGTGGCGCCGTTCTCCTACCAGCTCTATCTGCCGCTGCTGCCCCAGGTCGCCTCCGGGGTGCTGACGCCCCAGTCGATCGCGCTCTCCCTGCGCCGCAGCAGCAAGTACCGGACCCGGATCATCCCGGGCGGCGCCATCGGGGTGGACCTCAAGGCGAAGGTCTGCGTGGTGCGCACCATCACCGACCAGATCGTCAACGAGCCGTACGACTACATCGTGCTGGCCCCCGGGAGCATCACCCGCACCTTCGACATCCCGGGGCTCACCGACAACGCGTTCGGCATGAAGACGCTGGCGGAGGCCGCGTACATCCGCGACCACGTCATCTCACAGCTGGACCTCGCCGACGCCGGCCAGGACCCGGCGGAGCGCGCCTCCCGACTGCAGTTCGTGGTGGTCGGCGGCGGCTACGCGGGCACCGAGACCGCCGCCTGCCTGCAGCGGCTGACGCACGCGGCCGTCAAGCGCTACAACCGGCTCGACCCGAGCCTGATCAAGTGGCACCTGATCGACATCGCTCCGAAGCTGATGCCCGAGCTGGGCGAGAAGCTCGGACGCGACGCGCAGGAGGTCCTGACGCGGCGCGGCATCGAGATCTCCCTGGGCGTGTCCATCGCGAAGGCCGGCCCCGAGGAGGTCACCTTCACGGACGGCCGGGTGGTACCCACCCGCACCCTGATCTGGACCGCCGGAGTGGTGGCGAGCCCGCTCATCGCCACGCTCGGCGCGGAGACGGTCAAGGGGCGGCTCGCGGTAACCGCCGACATGTGCCTGCCGGGCCACGACGGGGTGTTCGCGCTCGGTGACTCCGCCGCCGTGCCCGACCTCGCCAAGGGCCAGGAGGGCGCCGTCTGCCCGCCCACCGCCCAGCACGCCATGCGGCAGGGCCGCCATGCCGCCGAGAACCTCATCGCCACCCTGCGCAACCAGCCCATGCGGCCGTACGTCCACAAGGACCTGGGTCTCGTCGTCGACCTCGGTGGCACCGACGCGGTCTCCAAGCCGCTCGGCGTCGAACTGAAGGGCCTGCCCGCCCAGGCCGTGGCCCGCGGCTACCACTGGTCGGCGCTGCGCACGGGCGTGGCCAAGGCCCGGGTGGCGGCCAACTGGACGCTCAACGCGGTCGCCGGCGACGATTTCGTGCGCACCGGCTTCCAGGCCCGCAAGCCGGCCAAGTTGAAGGACTTCGAGTACACCGACGCGTATCTGACGCCGGAGCAGGTGCGGGAGCATGTCAGGGGGGCGGACCGGGCGGAGCTGTGACCCGACGGCAGGGGCCGGCTCGCGGCATGACATGCTGAGAAGTGGATCTCGGCGCGAACCGGCCGGGAGTCAGGCGTGAATCGGGAGAGTGTACGGCGGCGTGAAGGCAGCGGGGCGCTCGGCGCGGACACGGCTGCGGGACCGCCTCGCCGCGTCCGACCCCGGGCTGCTGCGGTTGACGGCCGGGCTGCGGACGGTGGGCGCGATCGCCCTGGCCCTGGCGGTGCTCGCCGTGTTCGGTGCGGACGTCCCCCATCTGGTGGCGGGCGCCATGACGGCGATGGTCGCCACCTTCGCCATCCGCGAGAACGAGTCCCGCGCCCAGGCCGTCACCGTGGCGCTGGGCCTGCCTGTCGCCCTGGCCTCGGTGTCGGTCAGCGCGCTGCTCGCCTCCCGGGTCGTCATCGGTGACGCCTTCTTCGTCGTCCTCATCTTCTGCGCCGTCTTCGTCCGCCGGTTCGGCGACCGCGGCACCGCGCTCGGGCTGATCGGCTTCCAGGTCTACTTCGTGTCCCTGTTCGTCGACGCGAAGGCGTCGGCGCTGCCGGGACTGTGGGGCGCCATCGCGGTCGCGTTCGCGTGCAGCGCGGTGGTGCGCTTCGCGGTGGTACCGGCGACGTCGGCGGGCATTCTCCAGCGGCTGCGGCAGGCGTTCCGCGCCCGGCTGGCCCAGCTGATCGCCACGCAGACCGAACTGCTGGACGCCGGCCCGGACGGAATCGAGAAGACGCTCGAGCACCTGCGCGACGGCACCGCTCGCCTGCACGAGACGGCACTGATGATCCAGTCCCGGCTGGAGGAGGGCACTCCCGACGCATCCACGGCGCGTCTGGTGCAGCGGCGCATCGCGGACGCCGAGATCGCCGCCGAGCGGCTGGGCCTGCTGCTGCTGACCGCGCGCAGCGCCGAGCGGGCGGACACCCTGACCCTGCATCTGCCGGGCGCGCCCGCTCCCGCGGTGGGCCGCTCGCCGGCGCCCGGCGAGGCCACGGAGACGCTGCGCCGCGATCTCGGCGCGCTGCGCACGCTGGTGCTGCGACCGCCCGCCGAGGCGCGCGGCACCGCGCTGTCCCATCTGCGCAACCGGCTCCTCGGCTACCGCGACGAGGAGAACCTGCCCGAGGCGACACCGGCCGTCCAGGACGTGTTCAGGGGCCTCGGTGAGACGGCGCGCGCGGTCATGGGACTCAGGATCGCCCTGGACGGGCCGCAGGACGAGTCGGACGACACGCCCGCGACGACCCGTTCCCGGGAGGAGCTGGACGCCGAGGACGCCGCCATCGACGCCGGCGAGGAGGGCTCTCCCAAGGAGGAACCGACCGGACTGCGGCGACCCACCACCCGCGCCGCGGTGCAGGTGTCGGTGGGGTCGTCCCTGGCCATCCTGGGCGGGGAGTTCCTGTCCGCCGAGCGATGGTACTGGGCGGTGCTCGCCTGCTGGATCGTCTTCCTGAACACGGCCTCCACCGGCGAGATCCTCGTCAAGGGCTACCGCCGCGTGCTGGGCACCATGCTGGGGGTGGTGGCCGGCATCGTCCTGGCGGGTCTGGTGGGCGACCACACCTGGGTCGCGTTCGGGCTGGTGCTGCTGCTCATCTTCGCCATGTTCTACACCGCACCGCTGTCCTACACGCTGATGTCGTTCTTCGTCACCGCGATGCTGGGGCTGCTGTACACCCTGCTGCACACCTACAGCCTGTCGGTCCTGCTGCTGCGCGTGGAGGAGACGGCGCTCGGCGCCGCCTGCGGGATCGCGGCGGCGGCGCTGGTGCTGCCGATACGCACCGACCGCCGTACGAACGAACTGCTCGGCACGGTGCTGGAGCGGCTCACCGACGTCACCGAGGGCGCCGTCGACCAGCTCAGCGGCGGAGCGGCCGCCGATCTGCTGGACACGGCGCGGGAACTGGACCAGGCGCTGGGGGATCTGCGGGCGGCCACCCAGCCGCTGACCCATCCGATCACACCGCTGCGGGCCCGGCGCAACACCGCCCAGTACGTGGTGGCGCTGCTGGAGACCTGCGCCTATCACGCACGGTCGCTGGCCGCGACGGCCGAACTGCTGCCCACCCACCCCTCGATCGCCGCCGACCCCCGGCTGCGCGGGGCGGTGCGACGCACGGTGCGCAACATCGAGGCGATCGCCGCGCACGTCGCCGACGAGGACGCCGGGACCGAGGTGGAGACCGGGCCCAGCATCGCCTCGCTGCTGGAGCCGGACGCCGCCGGGGTGCCGCGGTACGGCCGCATCACCGGCCGGGTACTGCGGCACCTGGAACGCCTGGACGAGGCCGTGGTGGGCCTCGCCCGGCCGCTGGGCGTGCCGGTCAGGACGCCTGCGCAGTGACGGTCGGCGTCGGCGGTCGTGGCGGTGACGCTCGCGACGGTGACGGTCAGAAGTCGCTGGGCAGACCGCTCGCCTCGGCGATGCCCCGCAGTTCGTCGTTCTGCCGGTGGCGTTCCTTGAGGTAGTCGGCTATCTCGCCGAGGCGCTCGGGGTCGGAGGCGGTGACCGCGTCGGTGACGACCCGGACCGGACCGGTCTCGTCGGTACTGATCTCGACGACCTCGTTGTCCAGCCGTCCCGTGACCGCGGTGGCGATGACCAGGGCGGCCTCGTCCCTGATCTCCTGGGGCAGCGCCTCGGCGTTGTCCCCGTCCAGGGAGAAGTCGATGGTGGGCATCTGGTGCTCGTCGATCGCCTGGAGGACGGGTTCCACCACGCTGAGCAGCAGCTGGTAGTCGTGGGTCTCCATGCGGATGCGCAGGAGATCGAGGTAGACGTCCACGGGACGTCCGTCCGGCGGAGGAATCTCGTGTTCGTTCATTCGCCCCGTGTTCCCCGTGCGGGGCGGCTCAGACGCGGCGCCAGCGTGCGAGCGCGAAGGAGAAGACGCCGAAGAGCACCAGACCCGCGGCGACGCAGACCAGGAGCCAGGGGCCGAGCGGGGTGTCGGCGAAGGAGCGGAGGGTGTCGTCCAGTCCCTTCGCCCTGTCGGGCTGGTAGTCGACGGCGGCCCGCACGGCGAAGGCGCCCGCCGCGGCGAAGACGAGTCCGCGGGCCGCGCCGCCCCCGACGCCGGTGACGTCGACCAGCCGCCGGGCCCGGGGGCTCAGCTCGCCGAGCTTCAGCTTCCTGTGATAGCTGCGGCGCAGGGCCTGTACACCGATCACCACTCCGGCGACGACGACCACGACGCCGGCCACGCCCACGAGCCACCGGCCGGCGGGCAGCTCCATCACCCGGGCCGTGACGTCCCGGGACTGCTGGTCGCTGGAGCCGCTGGGGCCGGTACCGGCCGCGAAGGCCAGTACGGAGTAGGCGACGAAGGCGTAGAACACGCAGCGGGCGGCGGCCGGGAGCCGCTTCTTCGCCGTGCGGCCGTCCTTGCCCGTGGCGCCGAACAGTGCCTCGGACAGCCGCCACAGCGCCATACCGGCGAGTCCGATGCCGAGCGCCCACAGCAGTACGGCTCCGAACGGCTTGTCCGACAGCTCGGCCAGGGCGCCGCCCCGGTCCGCCTGCCGGTTCCCGGTGCCGAAGGCGATCTGCAGGGCCAGGATGCCGACCAGCAGGTAGATCACGCCGCGAGCGGTGAGTCCCGCCCGGGCGGCCCCCTCGGCGGCCGACCCGTTCGCCGCCCGGCGGGCCCGGCCGTGGCCCATACGTGCCATGACACGTGCGTTCATGTGGTCCTCCCCTCCCGGTTTCCGGATGCCCCGGCTTTCTCGCCGCACACCGGGCTGCGGCTTCGGCGCACACGATTCGGCGGGCTTCGTCTTCGCGGAGGTCCGGGGCACACGAGACGAACACACAGGACGACTGCCCGCACGCCGTCGACCGGCGTGCGGGCAGTCCGGCCCACCACAGTCCGCTGCCCGCCGTGGGTCAGTCCCGGGCTCCCGCGGTCTCGACGACGGCGAGGGGCACGGAGGCCGGGGATCCGGCCGCGAGCCAGCGGCGGGCGGCCTCCAGGGCCCGTGTCACGTCACGCGTGCCGGTCGACACGCACAGCGTGTACGCCAGGTCCCGCGTCCGGGGCCCGGGTCCGCCCGTGGTGTCGGCCGGCTCGTGCACCACCGCCGCCTCGTACTCGTCGACGAGCCCGCGCAGCATCACGGGGTGAGGCATCAGCATCCGTCTCGTTCCTCCCTGGGTCCTCGGGTCGTCGGTCCTCGGTCCGTCAGGTCCGCACCGGCCGGCCGGTCCCCCGGCGGACGGCCCGCTGTCCCATCGCCTCGTCGCGCACGCGGGCGCAGCTGCGGCTGATGAGCCGCGAGACGTGCATCTGCGAGATGCCCAGGTGATCGGCTATACGGCTCTGCGTCATGTCCTCGAAGAAGCGCATGTAGAGGATGGCCCGCTCACGTTCGGGCAGCCTGCGCAGTCCCTCCTTGGCGGATTCACGGTCGATCACGGTGTCGTACGAGGCGTCCGCCACGCCGAGGGTGTCCGCGAGGCTGTAGCCGTCGTCGCCGGCCGAGAGTTCGGCGTCCAGCGACAGGGTGCTGAAGCTCTCCAGCGCCTCCATGCCGGCGCTGACCTCGTCCTCGGTCAGCCCGGTGTGGGCGGCCACGGCGGCGACGGACGGTTCGACACTCCCCGGGCTCTGGGTGAGCTCACGCCGGGCCACCCGCACCTTGTTGCGCAGTTCCTGGACCCGGCGGGGCACCCGCAGGGCCCACATCCGGTCCCGGAAATGGCGCTTGACCTCGCCCGTTATGGTGGGCACGGCGTAACTTTCGAAGGCTCCCCGCTCCGGGTCGAAGCGGTCGATGGCCTTCACCAGCCCGAGCGCCGCGACCTGGCGCAGGTCCTCGATGGACTCGCCGCGGTCCCTGAACCGCCCGGCGATCCGGTGGGCCATGGGCAGCCAGGCCGTGACGAGCTCGTCGCGGACGGCGTCGCGTTCGGGCCCGTCCGTCAGCCCCGCCAGCCGGCCGAAGAGGGGCATGGTGTCGGGTGCGTCGTCGTGCCGACGGCGGGCGGAAGCGGCGGTAGTGGCGGGAACGTTGGTGGTCTCGGTGGTTCCGGGACGGACGGTGGGCGTTTCGATGAGCATGCGCATTCGCTCCTGAACGGTGGTCTCAGGGGACTTTCCGCGGGAACGGCACTGTCCGGGTCACCACCCGGAGGGCCTGAGCGGCCATACCGCTCCCGCTGCTGCGCCTCCGGTCCGAAGCACGAACTTGCGACTGCCCCGGCACCGGTGGAACAAACTCCGCTTTTCGAAAAGTACTCAGGACAGCGGAACGACCACGGTGATGCACTTGCCTCCCGAGGCGATGTCTGCCACCCGTACGTCACACGCCAGCCGGCAGACGATCGGCCAGCCCCGGCCGCCGACGCGACGGCGTCCCTCGGGGTCGGTGGCCGGCACGGCCACCGGAAGGTCGTGGCTGCGGTCGCACACCGAGACGCGGACGCCGGGTCCGACTACGTCGACCTGGAAGTCCGTGATGCCGCCGCCGTGCAGGATGGCGTTGGTGGCCAGTTCAGAGGCGACGAGCACGGCGTCCGACAGCGCGCCCACGTCGCACGACGTGCGGCCGTCGGTGCCGCAGCATTCGGTGACGACGCGTTCGACCGTCCTGCGTGCCTCGGCGGGCCTGCACGGCCGGTACCGCCGGTGCCGGTCCGCGCCGTGCTGCTCGACAACAAGTTTGGTCGTGTGCCTGTCACACATCCGTCAGCTCCTGGTCGGTGAGACGAGCCCGGTCCGCCGGCCCCGCGCCGTCTGCGCGCGCTGTGCGGCCTGGTTACTTTCGGCTGACCTCTGCCCGTACCCCCAAACCTCCGGCCCTCCATACGGCCCAGCCGCCATCCACGGGCTCTGTGGGGGTACGCGAAGTACATGACGGATGTTGTGGACTCGGACGAACTGCTGCGCCGCATGCACCGCGCGAGGGCCTGTGCGGTGGCACAGGAGCGGACCTGGCGGGCGCGAACGGAAGAACTGCGCCCGACCGATCCGGAGGGCTCCCGGGACGCCGCCGTACGGACGATCGCGTACGAAGCCGTTCTGCGGGTGCTGGACGAGGTGCTGACCCCGGGCCGGACCTCGGAGTGACGGTGGCTGCGCGGCCAGGGCGGACCGGATGACGGGCCGCCGCGTGACGTGACGGGCCACCGGACCGGATGACGGGCCGCCGCGTGGAGCGACCGGCCACCGGACCGGTTGCCGGTCGGGGCGGATCGACGATTGACCGGGGGCCGGGCGGGAAACCGGATCGGCATGACGGCCGACCACACCCGAGCACCCGTTCTGGAAGCCCTCGTCGACTACCGCCGCGAGGGGCGGCTGTCGTTCACGCCGCCGGGACACAAACAGGCGCGTGGGGCCGACCCGGCGGTGCGCGAGGTGCTGGGCGACGCCGTCTTCTACGGGGACGTACTGGCGACGGGCGGACTCGACGACCGGCTCACCCGGGGGCGGGTGCTGCAACGCGCCCAGGAACTGATGGCGGATGCCGTGCACGCCGACCACACGTTCTTCTCGACGTGCGGGTCCTCCCTGTCCGTGAAGGCGGCGATGCTGGCGGTCGCGGGGCCGCACGAGAAGCTGCTGATCGGCCGGGACGCCCACAAGTCCGTCGTCTCCGGGCTGATCCTGTCCGGGATCGAACCGGCCTGGGTCGAGCCGCGCTGGGACGCCGAGCGGCATCTGGCCCATCCGCCGTCCGCCGAGGAGTTCGAGAAGGCGTTCGAGGCCCATCCCGACGCCAAGGGTGCCCTGGTCACCAGCCCGACACCGTACGGCGCCAGCGCCGACCTGCGGGCCGTCGCCGAGGTCTGCCACCGCCGCTCGGCGCCGCTGATCGTCGACGAGGCGTGGGGGGCGCATCTGCCCTTCCACCCCGATCTGCCGTCCTGGGCCATGGACGCGGGCGCCGACATCTGCGTGACCAGCATTCACAAGATGGGCAGCGGTCTGGAGCAGGGCTCCGTGTTCCATCTGCGCGGTGACCTGGTCCCGCCGAAGCTGCTCGGCATGCGGGCGGACCTGCTGGGCACCACCAGCCCCTCGGCACTGATCTTCGCCGGACTGGACGGCTGGCGCCGCCAGATGGCGCTGCGCGGACGCGAGCTGATGGGCGGCGCACTGGAGCTGGCTGCCGAGGTCCGCGCGGCCGTCGAGGAGATCGACGGCATGCACGTCAACGACCGGGACGACTTCCGCGGCCCGGGGCGGGCCCACGGTTTCGATCCGCTGCCCGTCGTCATCGACCTCGAGGGGCTCGGCATCTCGGGCTTCCAGGCGGCGGACTGGCTGCGCGAGCACCGGAGCGTGATCGCGCACATCACCGACCACCGCCGCATCGGCGCGCAGATCACCCACGGCGACGACCGGGAGACCGCCGGCGAGTTGCTGGCCGCGCTCAAGGACCTGGCGCACGCCGCCCCCGGCCTGGATTCCGCTCCGCGTGTGGAGGTCCCGTCGCCGTCCGAGCTGCGGATGCCACAGGCCGGTCTGGTCCGGGACGCGTTCTTCGGGCCCACCCAGGACGTGCCGCTCGACCGGGCCGCGGGCCGCGTCGCCGCGGAGATGATCACGCCGTACCCGCCCGGTATCCCGGCCGTCCTTCCCGGCGAGCGGCTGACCGAACCCGTTCTGCGATATCTGCGCAGTGGGCTGGAGGCCGGGATGTACCTGCCGGACCCGAGCGACCCCGACCTGGAGACGATCAGGGTCGTCGCGGAGAACGGCGGATGAGCCACGGGGAGAGGCTAGGCAGCGGCGGCGGCCCGGGCGAGTGAAACAGGTCACGTGACCCGGTTCCCGCTTCGTGGAAGCCCCGGAGATGGTTTAGCGTTCATCCATACGTGGCGACGGGGTCGACCGAAGTGTCCTTCGTACGTCACCGGTTACGGCCCTGGCTGGCTTCCCCCGTCCAGCCAGGGCTTTTTCATGCCCTGGCCCGGACGTCCCCGGTCGCCCGGCACGGAATCCGCACGGAAACGGCCGTCCGCCGAGGTGCTGAGGGCGCTGCGAGCGACTGAAATGGGCATAGGGAAAGCCCCGGAACCGAATCGCCGGCGAGGAGCCCCGTGCCATGACCAAAGCGATCAAACTGCTGACCGCCCTCCCCCTTCCCCAGCGCGATCGGCTGACGGCACTCGCCCGGGAGGTCTCCTTCCCGGAGGACGCCCGGATCTTCGAGGCCGGCGGCAGGGCCGACCGCTTCTGGGTCGTCCGCTCCGGCGCGGTCTCCCTGACCCAGCAGGTGACGTCCCTGCAACAGGTCACGGTGGCCAGCCTTGGCGCGGGCGACCTGCTCGGCTGGTCCTGGCTGTTCCCGCCCTACGAATGGGACTTCGGCGCCGAGGCCTTCAGCCCGGTACGCGCCTACGAGTTCGACGCGTCCTCGGTGCTCGCCCTGTGCGACGAGGACCCGCGGCTGGGCATCGTGCTGGTGCGCTCGGTCGCCGAGATCCTCGCGCACCGGCTGGAGGCCACCAGGGGCCGGCTCATGGAGCACTACGCGCTGCACGGGCGCGGCTCCCTGTGAGACGGTGCCGGACGCGGGGGCCGGCCCCCCCCCGCTCAGGCCCCGGCGATGAGGGTGGCCCCGAGTACGATCATCGTGGCGGCGACCAGCGCGTCGAGTACGCGCCAGGCCGTGGGCCGGGCCAGGAAGCGGCCGAGATGGCGGGCACCGAATCCGAGCGCGGCGAACCAGCACAGGCTGGCGACGACGGCACCGAGGCCGAACGTCCAGCGCAGCGGCCCCTGGTCGGCGGCGACCGAGCCCAGCAGGAACACGGTGTCGAGATAGACGTGCGGGTTGAGCCAGGTCAGCGCCAGGCAGGTGAGGACCGCCCGGCGGCGGGAGCCCGCGGCGTCGCCGTCCCCCCGCAGCGCACCGGTCGGCCGGAACACCCGCCGAGCGGCCAACGCGCCGTAGCAGAGCAGGAAGGCGCCGCCGATCCAGCCGACCGCGGTGAGCGCGCCCGGCCAGGCCACCACGACCGCTCCCACCCCGCCGACGCCCAGAGTGATGAGCAGGGCGTCGGACAGCGCGCAGATGCCGACCACCGCCAGTACCGCTTCACGGCGGATTCCCTGGCGCAGGACGAAGGCGTTCTGGGCACCGATGGCGACGATGAGCGAGAGGCCGGTGCCGAAGCCGGCGACCGCGGCGGAGAGCGCGTTGTGCATGCTCTCGACGCTAAGCAGGCGATCACAAGACGTACAGCTAAAGATTCTTACGTAAC
>NZ_BAABCQ010000129.1:0-23019 GCF_039539045.1 Streptomyces marokkonensis | reverse complement strand
CACGCTTGGTGAGAAAGGCTGGCCACGCACATCGATGCCGGGCACAACCGTCCGGCACGACCGGGAGGGCAATTCCTTATGTCGGTAGGCGAAGAGGTCCGCACCGAGCAGACCAGGCCGCAGCAGAGTCTTGGCACGGCGGCCGCGCGGAACCTGGCCACCACCACCAAGTCCGTACCCCAGATGCAGGAGATCAGCTCGCGCTGGCTGCTGCGCACGCTTCCCTGGCTCGACGTCCAGGGCGGCACGTACCGGGTGAACCGGCGCATGACCTTCGCCGTGGGCGACGGCCGGGTGACGTTCGTGAAGACCGGCGATCGCGTCGAGGTCATCCCCGCCGAGCTGGGCGAGCTGCCGGCCCTGCGGTCGTACGAGGACGAGGAGGTGCTCTCGGAACTGGCGCAGCGCTGTGTGCAGCGGGAGTTCGGCCCCGGCGAGGTGATCGCCTCGTTCGGCGGCCAGGCCGACGAGGTCTACCTGCTGGCGCACGGCAAGGTGGAGAAGGTCGGCACCGGCCCTTACGGCGACGACGCGGTGCTAGGCGTCCTTGCCGACGGCGCCTACTTCGGCGACCAGGCGCTGCTCGACGGGGACGCCATCTGGGAGTACACCGCCCGCGCGGTCACCGCCTGCACGGTGCTGGTGCTGCCCCGCCAGGAGGTGGAGCAGATCGCTGAGCGGGCCGAATCCCTGCGCACGCACCTCGAGGAGCGGCGTGCGATCCCCGAGCAGCGCACCAACAAGCTCGGTGAGAAGGCCATCGACCTCTCCGCCGGCCACAGCGGCGAACCGGACATCCCGCACACCTTCGTCGACTACGAAGCCCGGCCCCGCGAATACGAGCTGAGCGTGGCCCAGACCGTGCTGCGCATCCACTCGCGCGTGGCCGACCTCTACAACCAGCCGATGAACCAGACCGAGCAGCAGATCCGGCTGACGGTCGAGGCGCTGAAGGAGCGTCAGGAGCACGAGCTCGTCAACAACCGCGAGTTCGGCCTGCTGCACAACTGCGAGTACGACCAGCGGATCCAGCCGCACGACGGCGTGCCCGGGCCGGACGACCTGGACGAGCTGCTGAGTCGTCGGCGCGGCACCAAGCTGCTCCTGGCCCACCCGCGTGCGATCGCCGCCATCGGACGCGAGCTCAACAGGCGCGGGCTCGTCCCCGAGACGATCGACATCGCCGGCAACCGCATCCCGACCTGGCGCGGTGTGCCGATCTACCCGTGCAACAAGATCCCGGTCACCGAAGCCCGTACGTCATCGATCATCGCGATGCGTACCGGCGAGCAGGACCAGGGCGTCATCGGTCTGCGCGCCACCGGCATCCCGGACGAGATCGAGCCGAGTCTGTCGGTGCGCTTCATGGGCATCAATGAGCAGGCCATCATCAAGTACCTGGTCACGGCCTACTACTCGGCCGCGGTCCTCGTGCCGGACGCGCTCGGCGTCCTGGAGAACGTCGAGATCGGCCGCTGGCAGTGACGCCCGGCCTCCCGAACGCCGTGTTCCCGCCCTTCGGGGCGGGTACACCCCAGGGGTACGGAGGCGGGCGTATGGGGGAGGTGGGTCCATGACAGAGGCTCGGCGCGGCGCCACTGAGGCGCGTCACCCCACCGGAACGCTGGAAAGGCACGGGCCCATCGGCACCCAGCGGGAGACGGAGCCGGGTACGACGTCCGACGGACAGGGGCCGGTGGTGCTCGACGGGCAGGAGCCGGCGGTGGTGTCCGCCAGACACGAGGCGGCGGTCCCTGACGGGCACGAGGCGGTGGTGCTTCTTCGGGAGGCGCGGGCGTCGGTCGACCCCGAACTGCGGTCCGCCATGAACTCCTTGCCCTCTTCGATGCGCCGGACCGCGCTCTACCACTTCGGTTGGCAACACGCGGACGGCACCCCCGCTGCGGGCAACGCCGGCAAGGCCATCCGCCCCGCGCTCGTCCTGACCTCGGCCGCCGCGCTGGGCGGTCCCGGGGCCCGGACGGCGGCGGTACGGGCCGCGGCGGCGGTGGAACTGGTCCACAACTTCACGTTGCTGCACGACGACGTGATGGACCGCGACGCCACCCGACGCCACCGGCCGACCGCGTGGGCCGTGTTCGGTGACGCCGACGCGATCCTCGCGGGGGACGCCCTCCAGGCGCTGGCCCTGCGACTGCTCGCCGCGGACCCGCACCCGGCGGCCGCGGCGGCGGCCACCCGGCTCGCCGACTGCGTCATGGAGCTGTGCGAGGGGCAGCACGCGGACACGGCCATGGAGGGGCGGGCCCCGGGCGACGTCACCCTCGACGAGACGCTCGCCATGGCCGAGGCCAAGACGGGCGCCCTGCTGGGGTGCGCCTGCGCCCTCGGCGCGCTGTACGCCGGTGCCACCGACGAGGACGTCGAGGCCATGGACGCCTTCGGCCGTGAGGCAGGCCTCGCCTTCCAGCTCATCGACGACGTCATCGGTATATGGGGCGACCCCCGCCGTACCGGCAAGCCGGCCGGCGCGGACCTGGCCGCCCGCAAGAAGTCGCTGCCGGTGGTCGCCGCCCTCGCCTCCGGTACCCCGGCCGCCGCCGGACTCGCCGAGCTGTACGCGACGCCTTACAACGAGGGCAAGGAGGACCTTGAGCGCACCGCACTGGCCGTGGAGCGGGCGGGCGGGCGGGACTGGGCACAGGCCCAGGCGGCCGACCGGATGGCCAGGGCCATGCAGGAACTGGCCCGCGCCGTACCCGATCCGGAGGCGGCGGGCGGACTGCTCGCGCTGGCCGAGTTCGTGACCCGTCGCAGCACCTGACGGCTGCCCGGCCGGCCCGGCAACCACATCCTGCCCGGCCGGTCACGCAAGACCCCGGAGCCCGAGCAGGACCGTACGGACCTGACCGACGTACGGCCGCACCGCCGAGGGCTCCGGTTCGGCGGGTCCCGCACTTCCCCACGGTGTGCGGGGCCCGCTTTCTTCCGGCGTGCGACCGGAACACCCCGCAGCCCGCCGTCGCCGACGACTAGGCTCAACCGCCGTACGTGCGAGCGGTGTTGGGTCGAAGGGACGGGCGGACATGGGTGTGGAGATCCGGACGGCGGGGCAGGGTGACCGGGAGCTGGTCGTCCGGCTGCTGGACGAGGCCTTCCAGGACGATCCGGTGAGCAGCTGGGTCTTCCCCGACGAGGAGTACCGCCGCCGGACCCACCACCGGCTCATGGCCGCGTTCACCGACGCCGTGCTCGCCGGCGGGCGTATCGATCTCGCCGAGGACGGCGCGGCCTGCGCGCTGTGGTTGCCCGTACCGGCGGACGGGCATACCGACGGCGAGCCGGACGGTGACGCCTGCGAGGCGGCCGGTGACGTCCCCGTCCAGGTGCGCGAGGCCGTCGACCCGGACAACGAGCGCGTCGAGCTGGTCGCCCGGCTGACGGACGGCGTCCATCCCTCCGGCCGGGCCCACGCGTACCTGTGGATGATCGGCGTGGTCCCCGGACGGCAGGGCGAGGGCCTGGGCACCCTGCTCATCGAGTCGGTTCTCGACCGCTGCGACCGAGAGGGGCTGCCCGCCTATCTGGAGGCGAGCAGTGCTCGCAGCCGGGGACTGTACGAACGCCTCGGCTTCCAGTTCACGGGCCGGCCCCTGGACCTGCCGGACGGTCCCCGGATGTGGCCGATGTGGCGGGAGCCGCAGACCGTGGCGGCCGTCTGACAGCGGAAAGCACGGAGTTGTGGTGCGGACGCACACCAGGAAGCGCTGAATGTCTTTCGTAGGACGGCCACATGGGCAACGCTTCCGGCGATCCGGCTGATGACGCGGATGCCGGCCGGCCTCGGGGCGACGGGCGTCAACGGGTCGCACGCGGCTGAAGAGTACAGTGCGCGTTCACGAGAGACGAGAGTGGTTCTGGAGCGTAGGTGACCGGAGTTCCTGTGATCGCGGCGGATGGTGCGACGGTCGCGCTGGGTGACACCATGCTGCTCGCCCCTACGACGTTCGATGCGTCGCCGGGCGAGCTCTGGTGTGTGACGGGCGGCAACGGCACGGGCAAGACGACGCTCCTGCGTGCCTTCCTGGGCAGCCGGGGCCTGACGGCCGGGTCGGTCTCGGTGATGGGCGAGCCCGCCGACATGACCAAGCCCCGGCACCGGCGGCACGTGGCTTCGCTGGTGGAACCGATACCGGTCGCCCGTGACATGACGCTGCGCGAGCAGGTGACACTGGTCGCCGCCTCCTGGTACGGCAACACCCCGGCGACCACCGAACGGGCCGAACAGGTCGTCGAACGGCTGGGACTGGCCGCTCTGGGTGAACGCTTTCCCCACCAGGTCTCGTCCGGGCAGTCCCAGCTCTTCAGCCTCGCGCTGACTCTCGTCCGCCCCGCCGATGTCGTACTGCTCGACGAGCCCGAGCGTCACCTCGACAGACACCGCGTCGATCTGGTGGCGGCACTGCTCGCGGAACGGGCGGAGCAGGGCACGGCGTTCCTGGTCGCCACCCACGAACCCGCTCTCGTGGACGTGTGCGACGGCCGCGTGGAGCTGGGATGACGACACAGGACGTCGTGGCACCCGACGCCGAGGCCGGCGACCGCGTCCACGCCGTCCGGCACCGCTACGCACGCCGCGGTGACCGGGCCACGGTGAGTAGCCGCGCGTACACCGCCTACCTTGTCACTTTGTTCGGCGTCTTCTTCCTGGTGCCGGCCCTCCACGCCGCCAGTGAGTCGCCGGGGCTCGTCTCGCTGCGAACTACCGCCGACGCGACACCCGTGGCCTGCGCGCTCGCGGTGACGGCGTGCTGGGGCGCCCAGCTCACCGGCCGGTTCTGGGGGCCGCTGGTGCTCCAGCCCTTCCTGCTGCACGTGTTCATGTCCACGGACCTGTCCCCGGCGGGCTACCTCGGCGCGATCGCCCGGCGCCGACTGGCGTACGCCGTTACCACCCTGCTGCTGACGGTGTGCGCGACGGCGTATCTCACGACCGACCTGTTCGATCACCCGGGCATCGCGACGCGGGCCGTGGCGGTCACGGTGGCGCTCAGTGCCCTCACGGCGGCCGCCTGGCTGTGGGGCCAGGTCCGATCGGTGTCCGACAACCTGGTCTTCGCCTCCGCCGCGGGCGTCGTGGCGCTGGTCGTGACGGTGACCGGCCGCATGACCACGGACGGCACGGACGCCCTGTGGTTCCTCGCCGGGCTGCTGGCGGCCACCGCCGCGGCCCTCGGACGGACGGCCTTCCGAGCGATCCGGACGGTCGACCTGGCCAGACTCGCCCGCGAGTCGGCACGCGCCTCCCAGGCCCAGGCATACGTGTTGACGGGCACGCTCCACCACGCGCTCGACCTCTACCGGCCGGAGCCGCGTGGACTCACCTCGGCTCTGTTCCGTCCGGACGGACGCTTGCGCGGGCATCTCTCCGTGGGCGTGGTCCGGGCGCTGCGCACACGCGGCCGCACGCTCGCGGCCGTGACGTTCCTGCCGGCCGGCGGCGCCTTGCTGACGCTCGGAGCGGCCGGGGCCGACGGGGGTCCGGCACCGCTGCCGTGGGCGGCCGGCGCCGTCTGCGTGTACCTCGGGTCCGGCTGGGTGGGCGAGACCTGGCGTGGCCTGCGCGACGAGCTGACCCTTGCCCCGCTGTTCGGGGAGTGGTGGGGCGGAGTACTCGCCCGCACGCTGACGTGGCCCGTAACCGCCGTAACCCTCGGAACATCTCTGGGAGGCGGCCTCGCCGTCGTGGCCCGGTGGCCCCAGCACGGCGGACGCCCGGTGGACGCGGTCCTGCTCGTGGCCGGCTCGGTGGTGCTGGTCCTGGGCGCCAGGTTCCTGCGTGAGATGAAGACGCACCTGCCGCTCTCACTGCTTCTCCCCGTCGTCACGCCGTTCGGCGATCTCTCCGGGCTGGTGATCGTGGCCTGGCAGTTCGACGGATTCGTGGCGGTGCTGGCCGGCGTCGCCGTGATGAACGCCGTCCCGTCCGCGCCCGGTGCGGCGGTGCTCGCGCTCGCCGTGGCCGCCTGCTGCGCCTGGACGGGCCTGCGTCGGACGGGGTGGGCGCACCGGGGTCTGCTTTCCCGCCTCGGGCGGGTCTGAGGGGCAGCGGCCGCACGTCGAGGCGGCCGCACGCCGCGGGCCCCACGGCCACCCGCACGACCGCGGAAAGGGGACCGTGTGATGGAGGATCCACAAAAGAAGACCGCACCCGGTCCGTCATGGACGCCGTGCTCGGCGTACCGCGGAACGGGTGCGGACCGTACGACCGTACGACCGGCGTAACCGCGGTCGTACGGCATGACCGGTGATCAGGCCTTCTTGGTCTCCCAGAAGATCTTGTCGACCTGGGCGATGTAGTCCAGGGCCTTCTGGCCGGTCGCCGGGTCGGTCGAGCCCTTGGCGGCCGAGAGGGCCTTCAGGGTGTCGTTGACCAGCTGGTGCAGCTCCGGGTACTTCTCGAAGTGCGGGGGCTTGAAGTAGTCGCTCCACAGCACGGAGACGTGGTGCTTCGCGAGCTCGGCGCGCTGCTCCTTGATGACCGTGGCGCGAGCCTGGAAGTGCGGGTCGTCGTTGCCGGCCATCTTCTCCTGGACGGCCTTCACCGACTCCGCCTCGATGCGGGCCTGGGCAGGGTCGTACACGCCGCAGGGCAGGTCGCAGTGGGCGCTGACCGTGACCTTGGGGGCAAACAGGCGGGAAAGCATGCAGCCGTTCCTTCCTCGTGATCGTCTTCTCAGGGGGGACATTACTCCCTGGGAGGCCCGATTTCGCGAGTGCCCCCGTGGGCTTAGGACAAAAGTCCGGGGTGAGACTGAGACTGGTGGAGGAAAGACCGGGGAGGTGCCGGGTCATGCCGGAGCAGTTGTCGCAGGAGACCGAACGCGCGAGAGGGGCCCTGCCCTTCGGGCCGGCCGAGGTGACCGGGCCGTCGATGGTGCCCACGCTGCACCACGGGGACGTGCTCCTGGTGCACTGGGGGGCCAGGGTGCGGCCCGGTGACGTGGTCGTGCTCCGGCATCCCTTTCAGCAGGACCTGCTCGTGGTCAAGCGGGCCGTCGAGCGGCGCGGGGCCGGCTGGTGGGTGCTCGGGGACAACGCGTTCGCGGGCGGGGACAGCACCGACTACGGGGCGGTCCCCGAGGAGCTCGTGCTCGGCAGGGCGCGGCTGCGCTACCGGCCGTTGAGGCCGGGCCGGCGCTCGCCGTTCGCCGTGGTCCGCTGGGCACTGTCGGCGCTCAGGCCGGTGCTGACCGCCCGGTCCGCCTCCAGGCGCTTGCGGGCGCGGTAGGCCGCCACGTTGGCGCGGGTGGCGCAGCGGTCGGAGCAGTAGCGCCGGGAGCGGTTGGTGGAGGTGTCCAGGTACGCGTTGCGGCAGGGGGCCGCCTCGCACACGCCCAGGCGGTCCACGCCGTACTCGGTGAGGTGGAAGGCCAGGCCCATCGCCGCGATGGCGGCGAAACCGGCGGTCGCGTTGGACGGGTGGTCCGCCAGGTGCATGTGCCACAACGGGGTGCCGTCGTCGTCACGGACGTCGTGGCCGGAGATCTGCGGGCTCACCGGGAACTCCAGGAGGAGGGAGTTCAGGAGGTCCGCGGCGAGGGTCTCGTCGCCGCCGTCGGCCGCCTCGAAGACCGCCCGCAGCCGTCCCCGGACCGAGCGGAACCGGGTCACGTCCGCGTCCGTGGCGCGCCGGGCCGCGGACTGGTTGGCGCCGAAGAGCTCGCGGACGGCCTCGACCGAGGTCAGGGAGTCCTGTCCCCGTGCCGGTTCCTCGGTGTTGACGAGGCGTACGGCGTAGTCCGAGTAATAGGCCAGTTCCACTTGTAGTCCTTACGAAGGGGCTCTATGGTCATGCCTGCGGTCAGGTAATGGCTGATCGTGACTCCAGGGTATTACTTCACGTGCGCGACGGAGGGGCTCGATGACGGACGCGGACATCGCCACTGCCCGCACGACCACCACGACCGCCGCGGACTGGCAGGCCTGGCAGGTCAGCTGGGACCGGCAGCAGGAGTGGTACATGCCGGACCGCGAGGAACGCTTCCGGACCATGCTGGACATGGTCGAGGCCCTGGTCGGGCCCGCACCGCGCGTGCTCGACCTCGCCTGCGGCACCGGGACCATCACGGCCCGGCTGCTCGCCCGGTTCCCGGAGGCCACCAGCACCGGTGTGGACCTCGACCCCGCGCTGCTCGCCATCGCCGAGGGCACCTTCGCGGGCGACGAACGGGTCCGTCTGGTCACCGCCGACCTCAAGGATCCCGACTGGCCGGCGAAGCTGCCGCACGACTCCTACGACGCCGTCCTGACCGCCATCGCCCTGCACTGGCTCCACGCCGAACCCCTCGCGGCCCTCTACGGTCGGGTCGCGGAACTGGTCCGCGACGGTGGTGTCTTCATGAACGCGGACCACATGATCGACGAGACGACGCCCCGGATCAACGCGGCCGAACGTGCCCAGCGGCACGCGCGGATGGCGGCCGCCAGGTCACAGGGCGCGCTCGACTGGGCCGAGTGGTGGCAGCTCGCCGCCCGGGACCCGGTCCTCGCCGGGCCCACCGCCCGCCGCTTCGAGATCTACGGCGAGCACGCCGACGGTGACATGCCCCCGGCGGCGTGGCACGCGCGCGTGCTGCGTGAGAAGGGTTTCGGTGAGGCGCGGCCGGTGTGGTGCTCACCGTCGGACACGCTGCTGCTGGCGCTCAAGTAGCGGGGCGGCGACCCGAGGACAGCCGAGGGGGCGGTACGGAGTTCCGTACCGCCCCCTCGTCGCACGGGCGTTCAGAGGACCTTGGACAGGAACGCCTTCGTCCGCTCGTGCTGCGGGTCCGTCAGGACGGCGCGCGGGTTGCCCGACTCGACCACCACGCCGTCGTCCATGAAGACCAGGCTGTCGCCGACCTCGCGGGCGAAGCCCATCTCGTGGGTGACGACGACCATCGTCATGCCGGACTCGGCGAGGTCGCGCATGACGTCGAGGACATCGCCGACCAGTTCCGGGTCCAGGGCCGAGGTCGGCTCGTCGAACAGCATCAGCTTCGGGTCCATGGCGAGGGCCCGCGCGATGGCGACGCGCTGCTGCTGGCCGCCGGAGAGCTGCGAGGGGTAGTTGCCGGCCTTGTCGCCCAGGCCCACGCGCTCCAGCAACTGGCGTGCGCGGTCCCTGGCCTGGGACTTGCTCACGCCCTTGACCTGGACCGGCGCCTCCATGACGTTCTGCAGCGCCGTCATGTGCGGGAACAGGTTGAAGCGCTGGAAGACCATGCCGATGTCCCGGCGCTTGACCGCGACCTCGCTGTCCTTGAGCTCGTAGAGCTTGTCGCCCTTCTGGCGGTAGCCGACCAGCTCCCCGTCGACGTACAGCCGCCCGGCGTTGATCTTCTCCAGGTGGTTGATGCAGCGCAGGAAGGTCGACT
Organism: Streptomyces marokkonensis; assembly: GCF_039539045.1. Taxonomy (NCBI): domain Bacteria; kingdom Bacillati; phylum Actinomycetota; class Actinomycetes; order Kitasatosporales; family Streptomycetaceae; genus Streptomyces; species Streptomyces marokkonensis. Next base: position 13,639 of record NZ_BAABCQ010000129.1, on the reverse strand, counting down.
TGCCGGACCCGGAGGGCCCGATGAGGCAGAACACCTCGCCCTGCTTCACCTCCAGGTCGATGCCCTTGAGTACCTCGACCGCGCCGAAGGACTTGTGGACGCCCTCGGCCTTGACCATGGCGGTCATGCCGCACCTCCCGACGTCTTGGAGCGGTTCGACAGGGACAGCAGGTTCGCCCTGATCTTCTGCATCGGGGTGGCCGGCAGGCTGCGGCTGGAGCCGCGGGCGTAGTAGCGCTCCAGGTAGTACTGGCCGACGCTGAAGACGGAGGTCAGCAGCAGATACCAGGCCGCCGCCAGGAACAGCATCTCGGCCGGGGCGCCGGAGGTCTGGCCGATGTCCTGGGCGACCCGGAACAACTCGGCGTACTGGACGACCGACACCAGTGAGGTCGTCTTCAGCATGTTGATGACCTCGTTGCCGGTCGGCGGCACGATCACGCGCATCGCCTGCGGCACCACGATCCGGCGCAGCGTCCTGGTGTGGCTCATGCCGAGCGCGTGCGCCGCCTCGGTCTGGCCCTCGTCGACCGCGAGCAGACCGGCGCGGCAGATCTCCGCCATGTACGCGGCCTCGTTCAACCCGAGACCGAGCAGCGCCGTCAGGAACGGCGTCATGAAGTCCGACCACTCGTCGCGGTAGAACGGGCCGAGGTTGATGTACTCGAAGACCAGGCCGAGGTTGAACCAGACGACCAGCTGCACCAGGACGGGCGTGCCGCGGAAGAACCAGATGTAGAACCATGCGATGGACGAGGTCACCGGGTTCTTCGACAGCCGCATCACGGCGAGCAGGATGCCGCCGACGACACCGATCAGCATCGCCAGGACGGTGATCAGTAGTGTCTTGCCCATGCCGGTCAGGACACGGTCGTCGAAGAAGTAGTCCGGGATCGCACCCCAGTTGATCTTGCCTTGGGAGAACGCGTAGACGACGGCGGCCAGCAGCGCGATCGCGACGACCGCGGAGACGTACCGCCCGTAGTGCCGGACCGGGATGGCCTTGATGGCCTCCGGTCCGGCCGGCGGGGTGTCGGCCGGACCGCCCGCCGTCTTGTCGATGTCAACAGTCACGGAAGTTGCCTTTCGGTGCCCGCCGCGCGGTCACTTGCCGCCGTTGATGGTGGCCTCCGTGACGGCGCCTTCCGCCACGCCCCACTTGTCCATGATCTTCTTGTACTCGCCGTTGGCGATCACCGCGTCCAGCGCCGCCTTCAGAGCGTCCCGCAGCTGGGTGTTGTCCTTGGCGACCGCGATGCCGTACGGCGCGGCCTCGACCTGCTCGCCGACGAGCTGGAAGTCCTTGCCGCCACCGGAGGTCTTCACCGCGTAGGCCGCGACCGGGAAGTCCGAGGAACCGGCGTCGGCACCGCCCGCGCGCAGGCGGGTCTGGGCCTGCTGGTCGTTGTCGAAGGCCTCCATGGAGATCTTCTTGCCGGCCGGGCACTTCTCGTTCTCGGCCTTGGCGAGGTCCTCCGAGACCGTGCCGCGCTGCAGCACGAGCTTCTTCCCGCACAGGTCGGACCAGGTCTTGATGCCCTGGTCGTCACCCTTCTTGGTGTAGATCGAGACACCGGCGGTGAAGTAGTCCACGAAGTCGACGCCCTGGCCGACCTTCTTGCCGGTCTCCGAGTCGATGCCCTCCTGGCGTTCCTTGGTGTCGGTCATCGCGGACATGGCGATGTCGTACCGCTTGGAGCGCAGACCGGTGATCAGGGTGTCGAAGGTGCCGTTCTCGAACTCGAACTCCACGCCGAGCTGCTTGCCCATGGCGTCCGCGAGGTCGGGGTCGATGCCGACCGTCTCGCCGGACTTGTCCTTGAACTCGACCGGCGCGTAGGCGATGTCGGAGCCGACCTTGATGACGCCCTTGTCGCGAACGGACTGCGGCAGCTTGTCGGCCAGCGGAGCGCCCGCCGCGGACTGGTTGTCGCTGCCGCCGGAGTCGCTGTTCTCGGTCTGGTCGCCGCATCCGGTGAGCAGCAGGGCGCCTGCGACCGCGATCGCACCGACCGCTGCTAGCCGGGAGTGCGCGGCGGTCGTACGACGGGTGGAGCGTGCGGTCATGGTGGTTCCTCCGGCGGATGAAGGGAGATGCCGATGGGGACGGTGGAATTCCGGTGGGGCGCGACGCCGACCGGGGGACCACCCGACGTCGTGACTCGACGAGAGCACGCGCTTTCGAGCGTCGCGACCTCGTGTGATTACGGCATCTTGCCATTCGGACTCGGCCGTTCAGGGGGGACGTCATGTCAAAATCGGATAACGGGTGCCCCCTCGAACCGCACCAGGTCGGTACATCACGACCGAACCTTTACGGGAATCGACCCTTCCGACCGTAAGATCTTCGGCATTTCTCGATATGCGGGCATGGTTCGCGCGTGCGTGCGACGTTTGCGGGTCTGTTCTCCGGACCTGTCAAGGGCTGTCGAGAAGTTGGCCGGATCCCTGGCTATGAGTCATGTCACCGGCATGTGGCGTTCGAGGTCCGACATGTGAGCTTGCGCTTATCGGACTCGTCGCGGTGGGTGTCCGTCGGGTAAGAAGGTTCTTTACACCCCTCATCAGGGGCTCAGGGCGCGTGTGCGGCGCGCCCGTCGCGCAGGGCCCATGTGGTCCCAACGGCCATCTTCCTGCGCGGTGCCCGCCCATTCCTCACCAGGAATGGACAAACCCTCTCACCAAGAACTCTTAAGGGGTAAGACAAAGTGGCAGCGGAGATCGTCAATCCTCGCAGCGACAGCGACGCCAGTACGGAGCAGGAGGCGGGCGTGGAGCCCCTCGACTCCTTCGACCCCGCGTTCGCGCTGCATCGCGGCGGCAAGATGGCCGTGCAGGCCACCGTGCCGGTCCGTGACAAGGACGACCTGTCCCTGGCGTACACGCCCGGCGTCGCGAAAGTGTGCAGCGCGATCGCCGAGCAGCCCGACCTCGTCCACGACTACACCTGGAAGTCGTCGGTCGTGGCGGTCGTGACGGACGGTACGGCCGTGCTGGGACTCGGGGACATCGGACCCGAGGCCTCCCTTCCGGTGATGGAAGGGAAGGCGATCCTCTTCAAGCAGTTCGGCGGTGTGGACGCGGTCCCGATCGCGCTCAACTGCACGGACGCCGACGACATCGTCGAGACGGTGGTACGGCTCGCGCCCTCCTTCGGCGGTGTGAACCTGGAGGACATCTCGGCACCGCGGTGCTTCGAGATCGAGCGCAAGCTCCAGGAGCGCCTCGACATCCCGGTCTTCCACGACGACCAGCACGGCACGGCGGTCGTGACACTCGCGGCCCTGCGGAACGCCGCGCGGCTGAGCGGGCGGACGCTGGGTGAGCTGCGGGCGGTGATCTCGGGCGCGGGCGCGGCCGGTGTCGCCATCGCCAAGATGCTGGTGGAGGCCGGCATCGGGGACGTCGCGGTCGCGGACCGCAAGGGTGTCGTCTCGGCCGACCGGGACGACCTGACCCCGGTCAAGCGGGAGGTGGCCTCCTTCAGCAACAAGGCGGGGCTGTCCGGCTCATTGGAGGCGGCCCTGTCCGGCGCCGACGTCTTCATCGGCGTCTCCGGCGGTACGGTGCCGGAGCCGGCGGTCGCCTCGATGGCCGAGGGCGCGTTCGTCTTCGCGATGGCCAACCCGAATCCCGAGGTGCACCCGGAGGTCGCCCACAAGTACGCGGCGGTCGTCGCGACGGGGCGCTCGGACTTCCCGAACCAGATCAACAACGTGCTGGCGTTCCCGGGTATCTTCGCGGGCGCGCTGCAGGTGCGGGCGTCCCGGATCACCGAGGGCATGAAGCTCGCGGCGGCCGAGGCGCTGGCCTCCGTGGTGGGCGACGACCTCGCCGCGGACTACGTCATCCCGTCCCCGTTCGACGAGCGCGTCGCGCCGGCGGTTACGGCCGCGGTGGCGGCGGCGGCCCGGGCGGAGGGTGTCGCGCGCCGGTGACGGTGTGATGCGGTGTGTGGTGTACGGCCTCGCCCTTGGTGGGCGGGGCCGTTCGCTTTTCGGGTGGGCGGCGTCGGTGCTGGGCGGGGGTGGGTGGTGTGGCCCGGCGTTGCGGGATGCCTCCCCCACTCTCGGCTTCGCTCGAGTGGGGGGACCCCCATCGCCCACCCGTGCCGCCCTGGGGGTACCTCCCAGGCCGTTCAGGCACTGGGGGAGGCACGACCACCCGCAACTACGCTGCATGACTGCCCGCAGCGGCGCGGCGCGGTGACAAGAGGGTGTGTGTCACAGGGCGTCGTGGTTCCGGTCGGCGGGCGGGGAACCTATCGTCGAGGTCATGTTCGCTGTCTACGCCGCCCGAATCGACCGCGACCAGCCGCTGACCGGCCTGGAGTTGGGAGAGCGTCCGGCTCCCGAGGCCCGTCCCGGCTGGAGTGTCGTCGATGTCAGGGCCGCCTCCCTCAACCACCACGACCTGTGGTCCCTGCGCGGCGTCGGCCTCCCGGAGGACCGACTGCCGATGATCCTCGGCTGCGACGCCGCCGGTGTCGACGAGGACGGCAACGAGGTCGTCCTGCACTCCGTGATCGGTCAGACCGGCCACGGGGTCGGCCCCAGGGAGCCCCGCTCCATCCTCACCGAGCGCTACCCGGGGACGTTCGCCGAGCAGGTCGCCGTGCCGACCTGGAACGTCCTGCCCAAGCCGAAGGAGCTCTCCTTCGAGGAGGCGGCCTGCCTGCCGACCGCCTGGCTGACGGCGTACCGGATGCTGTTCACCAACGCCGGGGTGCGTCCCGGTGACTCGGTGCTGGTGCAGGGCGCCGGCGGCGGGGTCGCCACGGCCGCGATCGTGCTGGGCAAGGCTGCGGGGCTGCGGGTCTTCGCCACCAGCCGGGACGAGGCCAAGCGGAAGCGAGCCCTGGAGCTGGGCGCCGTGGAGGCCGTCGAGCCGGGCGCGCGGCTGCCGCAGCGGGTCGATGCCGTCATCGAGACGGTGGGCGCCGCGACCTGGTCCCACTCGGTGAAGTCGCTGCGGCCGGGTGGCACCCTCGTCATCTCTGGTGCGACCAGCGGGGACCGGCCCTCGCACGCCGAGCTGACCCGGGTCTTCTTCCTGGAGCTCAGGATCGTCGGCTCCACCATGGGTACCAAGGACGAGCTGGAGGACCTGCTGTCCTTCTGCGCGGCGACCGGCGTACGTCCCGTCATCGACGAGGTGCTGCCGATGGACCGGGCCCGCGAGGGATTCGAGCGGATGGCCTCCGGAGGGCAGTTCGGCAAGATCGTGCTCAGCGGTTCCTGACGGGCTTCTCCAGATCGTCAGATCGTTCACGGCGGGTTCGGATGTCCGGACCCGCCGTTCGCGTTTTCCCGTGCCGCTCTCGGCATGTCAACCGGGATTGACGAGCGAAGGCGTGTCAACCTACATTGACATCATGAGTGAAGCAACGGATCTCGCCGCACGTGCGGGTGATCGCGACCCTCGGGTCGGGCTGCGGGCGGTCGCCGCACTGCGGATGCTGCTGGAGCAGCTGGAGGCGGTGCAGGTGCGCAGCGCGCGCAATCAGGGATGGTCGTGGCAGGAGATCGCCACCGAACTCGGGGTCAGCAGGCAGGCCGTGCACAAGAAGTACGGGAGGCATTGATGTTCGAGCGATTCACGAAGGACGCCCGGGCCGTGGTGCAGGGGGCGGTCGAGCAGGCCGAAGGGGCACAGGCCGTCGACGCCGAGCACCTGCTGCTCGCCCTGCTGGACTGTGAGGGCAGCCGCGCCTCCTTCGCGCTGTCGGCGCTCGGAGCCGGTCAACGCAAGGACGCGGTACGGCAGGCCCTTGCGGAGGCACGGCGCCGTGCCGGCCTGACGCGGGCCGAGGCCGAGGCCCTTGCCGGGCTGGGGATCGACGTCTCCGAGGTCGTCGCCCGGGTGGAGGAGACCCATGGCGTCGGCGCGATGTCCGGCGACCGGAAGCGCAAGCGGTGGTGGTCCGGGCATCGCGCCTTCAGCAAGGGGGCCAAGCAGGTGCTGGAGCAGGCGCTGCGGACCGCCGTCGCCCGGCGCGACCGGCACATCGGGGACGAGCACATCCTTCTTGCCCTCACCGTCCGCCCCGGCGTGCCCGCCGAGGTGCTCGCCGACCACGGGGTGACTCACGAGTCGCTGACCGGGGTGCTGGGCGGTGGCGCGGGGGAGGCCTGCGCCTGACGTGCGCGGCGCCCCCGGGCGAGGCGCCTTCGGCGGTCGCCGGGGGAGCCGCGCCGCCGGGCTCAGGCCTTCGGTGCTCGCAGTATCGCCCCGATGTGCGCCGCGGCGGTCGACAACTGGAGGCGGGCGTCGCGGAGCTGGTCGGTCGTGACTCCGTGGTCCCGGGCCGCGTCGCGGATGTCGTCCCGGAAGCGGTCGAGCAGCCGGTCCAGGTCGCGGGCCGGGTCGCCGGTGGTGTCCGAGGCGTCTTCGTGGGCCCAGGACGGGGCGTAGCCGGCCGGGAAGCCCTTGGGGGCGTCGGAGTACTCCGGGGTGGCGGAGTACTCGGGCCGGTGGGCGGTCGTGCCGGTGTCGGTGCGGCCGAAGCCCCAGTCCTTGCCGAACTCCTTTCCGAAGTCCTTTCCGAAGTCCCCGACCTCTTTGGCCAGTTCGCTCAGGCCCTCGCGCAGCCCCGTCGGCCAGTCGCCCCGCGTGAAGTGGTCCTGCACCTGCTCCTGGACCCGCTGGGCGATGCGCTGCACCTCTTCCTGTGCCTGCACCCGGGCCCGCTCCTGGGCCTCCTTGGCCTGGCGCCGGGCCCGCTGTGCCTCGTCACGGGCGCGGCGGCTCTCGTCCTTGGCGCGGCGGGCCTGCTCCTTCCACTCCTGCTTGACGCGCCGCATCTCCTCCTTGGCGGCGCGCCACGCCTCCTTCTCGGCCGTGTCCGCGGTACCGTCGGCGGAGCCGTCGCCCTCGTCGTGCGCGGCCGAGCCGGTGCCCCGGCGGGCGGCCCCGGCCGCGGCCCGCATCTCCCGGCGCAGATCGCCCGCCGCACCGCGCACGTCGGCCCGGATCTCGGCGGCGAGCTCGGCGACCGACTCCCGGATCTCCAGCTCCAGGTCGGCCAGCTCACCGCTGCGGTCGGCCAGCTCGGCCCGGCCGGCGTCGGTGATGGCGTACACCTTGCGGCCGCCCTCGGTGGTGTGGGTGACCAGCCCCTCGGCCTCCAGCTTGGCCAGGCGTGGGTACACCGTGCCCGCAGACGGCGCGTACAGGCCCTGGAAGCGCTCTTCGAGGAGCCGGATCACCTCGTACCCGTGGCGCGGGGCCTCGTCCAGGAGCTTGAGGAGGTAGAGGCGGAGGCGGCCGTGGGCGAAGACGGGGGACATGTCAGAGCACCTTCTTGTCGGTCGTGCTGTCGGCCGGGGCGCCGGTGGCGCCGGAATCCCGGCCGGAAGCGGAATTGTCCCCCGAGTCGTCCTGTGCGTCGTCCGCCGGGCCGGTGTCCCGCGCATCGCGCTCCCACGGCGTGTCCTCCGCTGTCGGACGGCGCAGCAGGGCGATCGAGCCGGAGATGGTGGTGGCCTTCAGCCGGCCGTTGCCCGCGCCGAGCCGGCCGGTGATGCGCTTGGCGCCCCACTGGCCGCCCACCCGAAGGTCCTCGAAGGCGCTGGAGACCGTCCCACTGGCCGTGTTCGCCTCCACCTCCGCGTCGGCGGGCTGGGGCAGCCGGATGGCGATCTCGCCCGAGGCGCTGGTCAGGTTGACGTCGGTGGGCCCGCCGGCCGTGTCCAGGTCGACGATCATCGAACCGCCCACGGAGTCGGCCCGGACCGAGGAGCCCGCCTCCACCACCGTCAGGTCACCGGAGACGGAGTGGAAGCACAGATCTCCGCTGAGGGCCTGCGCCTCCACGTTCCCCGAGACGGTGTCGGCGCGGACCGGGCCGGAGAGGCTCACCAGCGTCGTGTCTCCGGAGACGCCCTTCACCTCGGCGCGTCCGTCGAGCCCGGAGACCATGGCGGTGGCGCTGACCACGCCCACCTCCACGCGGGTCCTGGCCGGCACGGCCAGCGAGACCACCGCGCTGCGGCGCCAGCCCTTGCGGTCGAGCCACTTGAGGAAGCCCTTCCAGGGCAGGTCCTCGTAGGCCACGGTGAGCACGCCGTCCTGGTGGGTCACGACGAGGGGCGGTCCCTCGATCTCGGAGATCTCCAGGCGGGCGGAACCCTCGCCCGTGCCCACGACGTTCACTGTTCCATTGACGATGCGTACCTGGAGCTTGCTCACGGACTCGTCGAAGGTGAGTTTCCTGGGTTCCGCGACGGACCACTCGGGCATGGTGCAGACCTCCTCGACAGAACGCGCCATATCGCATCCACCACTATTCACGATATATCGCGGGCATGGAAAGTCAAGACACCCGTTCTGGTGATCAATGCTCGGCCAGGAGGGCTGGATTGCCCTAACTTGTGAACATGTCGACGGAAGAGTCCGTATCCGCTCCCGCTTCCGGTGCCCTGCTGCTGTGCCGTGCCGAGCCGGACTCCGTCGCCGCCGTCGCCCCGTTGCTGGGCGAACGCATGACGCTGCTCCGGGCCGGCGAGGAGTGGAGCGCGCTCGTCCCGGAGAGCGGTCCCTGGCTGCACGGCGACGAACCGGTCGACCGCGTGCTCACCGGCTGGGCCGCCGCGCTGGCCGTCGGTGCCCCGTGGCCCGCACTCGCCCTGTGGTGGGACGCCGACCGGGCCGGCTGCACGCTCGCGTCCGGTTTCCGCCGTCCCGTCGGCTACGTGTGGCTCGCGGCCGGCACTCCGGTCGGCGAGGACGAGGCGATGCGCACCTTCGCGAACCGTCTCGGCCTGGATCCCGTACTGGACGTCCAGTCGCTGGACCGGTTGACCTGGCCGGACCCCGAGGCCGACGCACGTACGAGACTGCGCGGGCTGCTCGGCGTGCTCACGCGCGCGGGAGTCGCCCTGCCCACCGGACTCGATCCCGGCGAACCGGCCGGCCGTCTCGCCGCCGCCGCCCGCGCCGTGCCCGACGCCCGGCGGACCGAGGCCACCGGGCGACGCCCGGCCGCGGACGAGAGCCGTCTCGCTCCCTGGATGCCCTGGGTGGGCGGCCCCGGAGCCCGCGTCCTGGCCCTGGCCCAGATGGCGGCGGGCCTGCCACTCACCGCTTGGGGCCTACGGCGCCGCAGCGGGGGCTGGACCACGGCGGGGGTGCTGCTGGTCGCGCACGGCGCGCTGGGGGTCGTGTACGGGCTCACCCGGCGTCCGTGACAACCCTAGGAGGCGTTGGCGGGTTCCGGGTGGGATCCCGAGCGGGTTGTTCCGGGTGGGGTCCTCCCGGGCGGGACTACTGGCCGGGCCGGGTCCCCGGGCGGGACTGCTGGGCTAGGACCCCGGGCGGGACTGCTGGGCTACTCCTCGTCGTCCTCGTCGTCCTCGTCGTCCAGCCGCGCCAGCCACGTCGCCAGCCGCTCCACCGGAACCTCGAAGTCCGGGTTGAGGTCGACGAAGGTCCGCAGCTGCTCGGCGAGCCACTCGAGGGTGACCTCCTCCTCGCCGCGCCGCTTCTCCAGTTCCTCGATGCCGCGGTCGGTGAAGTACAACGTGCTCTCCGTCGGATGGATCGGACAAGGTGTGGACAAAAGCTGAACAAAGGCGGATCTCCTGCGGAGCCGCTGGTCCCAGGATAGGCGGTGGACGACATGCCGAAGGGCCCGGTCCGCGTTCGTCGGAACGCGGACCGGGCCCTTCGGTGTGCCATCAGGTCACGTCAGGCCTGTTCGCAGGCTCAGGCCTCGAACACCTCACGCATCAGCTGCTCCTGCTCGGCCTGGTGCCGCTTGGCGGAACCGACGGCCGGGGAGGAGCCGTGCGGACGCGAGATGCGCCGCAGACGCTCGCCGTGCGGGACGTCGGCGCCGACCGCCAGGTCCAGGTGGTCGATCAGGTTGAGCGCGATGAACGGCCAGAAGCCCTGGTTCGCCGGCTCCTCCTGGGTCCACAGGTACTTCTCGGCGTTCGGGTACTTGGCGATCTCCGCCTGGAGCTCGGCACCCGGCAGCGGGTACAGGCGCTCGATGCGGATGATGGCCGTGTCCGTGATGCCGCGCTTCTTCCGCTCGGCGTCGAGGTCGTAGTAGACCTTGCCGGCGCAGAAGACGACCTTCTTGACCGCGGCGGCGTCGACCGAGTCGTCGCCGATGACCGGGCGGAACTGGCCCATCGTGAACTCCTCCGCCTTCGAGGCCGCGGCCTTCAGGCGCAGCATCGACTTCGGGGTGAAGACGACCAGCGGCTTGTGGTGCGGGTTGTGCACCTGCCACCGAAGGAGGTGGAAGTAGTTCGACGGCAGGGTCGGCATCGCGACCGTCATGTTGTTCTGCGCGCAGAGCTGGAGGAAACGCTCCGGGCGGGCCGAGGAGTGGTCCGGGCCCTGGCCCTCGTAGCCGTGCGGCAGGAGGAGGGTGACGCCGGAGGTCTGGTTCCACTTCTGCTCGGCCGACGAGATGAACTCGTCCACGACCGTCTGCGCGCCGTTGACGAAGTCGCCGAACTGCGCCTCCCACATCACCAGCGCGTCGGGGCGGGCCAGCGAGTAGCCGTACTCGAAGCCCATCACCGCGTACTCGGAGAGCAGGGAGTTGTAGACGTTGTACCGGGCCTGGTCCTCGGACAGGTACAGCAGCGGGGTGAACTCGTCGCCGGTCTCGCGGTTGATGAGCACCGCGTGCCGCTGGCCGAAGGTGCCGCGCTGCGAGTCCTGGCCGGACAGCCGGACCGGGACACCCTCGAGGAGCAGGGAGCCGACGGCGAGGGTCTCGCCCATGCCCCAGTCGATGGTGCCGTCCTCGACCATCGCCGCCCGGCGCTGCAGCTGCGGCAGCAGCCGCGGGTGCACGGTGACGTGGTCGGGGATGTTGACCTGGGACTCCGCGATCCGCTTGACGGTCTCGGCGGTGACCGCGGTGTTCACGGCGACCGGGAACTCGGCCTGCGGGTCGGAGGGCTCCGCGGCGGCCGGCTGCGAGGCGGCCTCGCGGACCTCGGTGAAGACCTTCTCCAGCTGGCCCTGGTAGTCCTGCAGCGCCTGCTCGGCCTCTTCCAGGGTGATGTCTCCGCGACCGATGAGGGACTCGGTGTACAGCTTGCGCACCGAGCGCTTCTTGTCGATCAGGTCGTACATCAGCGGCTGGGTGAAGGCCGGGTTGTCGGTCTCGTTGTGACCGCGGCGGCGGTAGCAGATGAGGTCGATCACCACGTCCTTGTTGAACGCCTGGCGGAACTCGAAGGCCAGCCGCGCCACGCGGACGCAGGCCTCCGGGTCGTCGCCGTTCACGTGGAAGATCGGGGCCTCGATCATGCGGGCCACGTCCGTCGCGTACATCGAGGAGCGCGAGGACTCCGGGGCGGCGGTGAAGCCGACCTGGTTGTTGATGACGACGTGGACCGTGCCGCCGGTGCGGTAGCCGCGCAGCTGCGACATGTTCAGGGTCTCGGCCACCACGCCCTGGCCCGCGAAGGCCGCGTCGCCGTGGACCGCGACCGGCAGGACGGTGAAGTCGGTGCCGCCCTTGTTGATGATGTCCTGCTTGGCGCGGGCGACGCCCTCCACGATCGGGTCGACCGCCTCCAGGTGCGAGGGGTTGGCGACCAGCGAGACCTTGATCTGCTCGCCGTCCAGGCCGGTGAAGGTGCCCTCGGCGCCCAGGTGGTACTTCACGTCACCGGAGCCGTGCATCGACTTCGGGTCGAGATTGCCCTCGAACTCGCGGAAGATCTGCGCGTACGACTTGCCGACGACGTTGGCCAGCACGTTCAGCCGGCCGCGGTGGGCCATGCCGATGACGACCTCGTCCAGGCGGGACTCCGCCGCCGAGTCGATGACCGCGTCCAGCAGCGGGATGACGGACTCGCCGCCCTCCAGGGAGAAGCGCTTCTGGCCGACGTACTTGGTCTGCAGGAAGGTCTCGAAGGCCTCCGCCGCGTTCAGCCGGCGCAGGATGCGCAGCTGCTCCTCACGCTCCGGCTTGGTGTGCGAGCGCTCGATGCGGTCCTGGATCCACTTGCGCTGCTTCGGGTCCTGGATGTGCATGAACTCGACGCCGGTGGTGCGGCAGTACGAGTCGCGCAGCACGCCGAGGATGTCACGCAGCTTCATCAGGGACTTGCCGGCGAAGCCGCCGACCGCGAACTCGCGCTCCAGGTCCCACAGGGTGAGCCCGTGCTCGGTGATGTCCAGGTCGGGGTGCTTGCGCTGCTGGTACTCCAGCGGGTCGGTGTCGGCCATGACGTGGCCGCGGACCCGGTAGGAGTGGATCAGCTCGAAGACGCGGGCGGCCTTGGTGACGTCGTCGTCGTGCGAGGCGTCGATGTCCTTGAGCCAGCGGACCGGCTCGTAGGGGATGCGCAGCGCCTCGAAGATCTCGTCGTAGAAGCCGCTCTCGCCGAGGAGGAGGTTGGCGACCTGACGCAGGAACTCGCCGGAGGCGGCGCCCTGGATGACCCGGTGGTCGTAGGTCGACGTGAGCGTCATGACCTTCGAGATGCCGAGCTTGTTCAGCGTGTCCTGGCTGGTGCCCTGGAACTCCGCCGGGTAGTCCATCGAGCCGACGCCCATGATGACGGCCTGGCCGGGCATCAGGCGCGGCACCGAGTGGACGGTGCCGAGGCCGCCGGGGTTGGTCAGGGAGACCGTGACACCGGAGAAGTCGTCCATCGTCAGCTTGCCGTCGCGGGCGCGGCGGACGATGTCCTCGTAGGCCTGCCAGAACTCGAAGAAGTTCATGGTCTCGGCCTTTTTGATCGCCGCGACGACCAGCTGGCGGTCGCCGTTGGGCTTGACCAGGTCGATGGCGAGGCCGAGGTTGACGTGCGCCGGCTTGATGAGCGTCGGCTTGCCGTCCTTCTCGCCGAACGAGTAGTTCATGGCCGGCATGGCCTTGATGGCCTGCACCATCGCGTAGCCGATCAGGTGCGTGAAGGAGATCTTCCCGCCCCGGGCGCGCTTGAGATGGTTGTTGATGACGATGCGGTTGTCGAACAGCAGCTTCACCGGGACCGCGCGCACGGACGTGGCCGTGGGCAGCTCCAGCGAGGCGTTCATGTTCTTCGCGACCGCGGCGGCGGGACCGCGCAGGGTCACCAGCTCGGGACCGTCCGGGGAGGTGGTGGCCTCCTTGGCGGGCGCGGCGGCCTTGGCCTGCGGCTTGGCGGCGGGCTTGGCCGGGGCCTGAGCCGGGGCCGGCTTCGCGGCCGGAGCTGCCGCGGCAGCGGGCTGCGTGGCCGGCTTCGCGGCCGCGGCGGCCGGCTGGGCAGCCGGCTTGGCCGGGGCCGGAGCCTGCGGCGCGGGGGCGGCCTGGGGCACGCTCCCGGAGTCCGTGCTCACGGCACCGGAGGCGGACTGGGCCGCGGCGGCTCCTGGCTTGTAGTCGGCGAAGAAGTCCCACCAGGCTCGGTCTACGGAGTTCGGGTCCTGGAGGTACTGCTGATAGATCTCGTCGACGAGCCACTCATTGGCACCGAACGCGGCAGCGGGGTTCTTGCCCGCGTTGCCCGCTTGGTCGGTGTCGGTCGAGATGCTCGAGTTACTGGGGGACTGTGGCGACACGGCGAGAACCGCCCTCTTCCGCTTCTTCACAAGATGGTGGACAGCGGGAATCAAGGCTACGCCTCCCTGACCCGGAAGGTCAGACCGGGATCGTTCATCGTCGCGTAAGTCACAT
>NZ_BAABCQ010000128.1:0-23133 GCF_039539045.1 Streptomyces marokkonensis | reverse complement strand
GCGCTCGTCGTCCTACTCCTCGCGCTGGCATGCACAGGGGGGCTGTACGCCGCGTTCGCACCCGCGAGCAAGGCGCAGGCCGATGAAACCGCCCAGTCCCTCGCCATCGACGAGGGCAAGAAGCTCTACGCCGTCGGCTGTGCCAGTTGCCACGGCACCGGGGGTCAGGGCACCACCGACGGGCCGAGCCTGGTCGGCGTCGGCGCCGCCGCCGTCGACTTCCAGGTGGGCACCGGACGTATGCCGGCCCAGCAGCCCGGCGCACAGGTCCCGCGCAAGAAGGTGATCTACTCCCAGGCCGAGATCGACCAGCTGGCGGCCTTCGTCGCCTCGCTGGGTGCCGGTCCGGCCATCCCGTCGGCGGAGAAGTACGGCCCCCAGGGTGCGGACATCGCCAAGGGTGGTGAGCTGTTCCGCAACAACTGCGCGCAGTGCCACAACTTCACCGGCAAGGGCGGCGCGCTGACGCACGGCAAGTACGCGCCGAGCCTCGAGGACGTCGACCCGAAGCACATCTACGAGGCCATGCAGACCGGCCCGCAGAACATGCCTTCCTTCCCCGACGGCACGCTGACGGAGCAGAACAAGAAGGACATCATCGCCTACCTGGACGCGGTCAACTCGGACGACACCGTGAACCCCGGCGGTCTCTCGCTCGGCGGCCTCGGGCCGGTCAGTGAGGGCCTCTTCGGCTGGATCTTCGGTCTCGGTGGCTGCATCGCCGTGGCCGTGTGGGTCGCCGCTCGGACCGCAAAGGCCAAGAAGTCATGAGTAGCCAAGACATTCCAGAAGAGAACCTGCCTGCCGAGCAGGGCAGCACGCACGGCGTGCCGAAGCCCGCGGACGAGAAGCACCCGTTCGCGGACCCGGGGCTGCCGCCCCACGAGCACCGGATCCAGGACATCGACGAGCGGGCCGCCAAGCGGTCCGAGCGCACGGTCGCCCTGCTGTTCACGGTGTCGATGCTGGCCACCATCGGCTTCATCGCCTCCTTCGTGGCGATCCCGCACGACGAGGCGATCTACGTCTGGCCGCTCGGGCACATCAACGCGATGAACCTCGCGCTGGGCCTGACCCTGGGCGTGGCGCTGTTCGCCATCGGCGCGGGCGCCGTCCACTGGGCGCGCACCCTGATGTCCGACGAGGAGGTCGCCGACGAGCGGCACCCGATCGAGGCCCCGCCCGAGACCCGCGCGAAGGTCCACGCGGACTTCAAGCAGGGCGCCAAGGAATCCGTGATCGGCCGGCGCAAGCTGATCCGCAACACGATGTTCGGGGCGCTGACGCTGGTGCCGCTCTCCGGCGTCGTCCTGCTGCGCGACCTCGGCCCACTGCCCGGGACGAAGCTCCGCCACACGCTGTGGTCCAAGGGCAAGCTGCTCGTCAACATGAACACGAACGAGCCGATGCGTCCGTCGGACATCGCGGTCGGTTCCCTCACCTTCGCCAAGCCCGAGGGCCTGGAGGAGCACGACCACGGCTTCCAGAACGAGATCGCCAAGGCCGCCCTGATGATCATCCGGCTGGAGCCGGAGGCCATCAAGGACAAGCAGGAACTCGAGTGGTCGCACGAGGGCGTCGTGGCGTACTCGAAGATCTGCACCCACGTCGGGTGCCCGATCTCGCTGTACGAGCAGCAGACGCACCACGCGCTGTGCCCCTGCCACCAGTCCACCTTCGACCTTGCCGACGGTGCCCGGGTGATCTTCGGTCCCGCCGGTCACCCGCTGCCGCAGCTGCGGATCGGCGTGAACGACGAGGGTTACCTCGAAGCGCTCAGCGACTTCGAGGAGCCCGTCGGTCCTGCATTCTGGGAGCGCGGATGAGTACTGCAGCGAGCAACCCGAACCCGTCCGCCGGCGCATCGGCGGACCGATCGCGCGGAAAGGCCCCGGCCGGCGAACGTGTCGCCGACTGGGCCGACGGCCGGCTGGGGATCTACTCCCTGGCCAAGGCCAACATGCGCAAGATCTTCCCGGACCACTGGTCCTTCATGCTGGGCGAGATCTGCCTCTACAGCTTCATCATCATCATCCTCACGGGTGTGTACCTGACGCTGTTCTTCCACCCCTCGATGAACGAGGTGGTGTACCACGGCTCGTACGTCCCGATGCAGGGACAGCTGATGAGTGAGGCGTACAAGTCGACGCTCGACATCAGCTTCGACATCCGGGGTGGTCTGCTGATCCGGCAGATCCACCACTGGGCGGCGATCATCTTCCTCGCCGGCATGTTCGTGCACATGATGCGCGTCTTCTTCACCGGCGCGTTCCGCAAGCCGCGTGAGATCAACTGGCTGTTCGGCTTCCTGCTGTTCGTCCTGGGCATGTTCACCGGTTTCACCGGCTACTCGCTCCCGGACGACCTGCTCTCCGGCACCGGTGTCCGCTTCACCCAGGGCGCGATCCTGTCCGTGCCGATCGTCGGTACGTACATCTCGATGTTCCTGTTCGGCGGAGAGTTCCCGGGGACCGACTTCGTCGCCCGGTTCTACTCGATCCACATCCTGCTGCTGCCGGGCATCATGCTCGGGCTCGTGGTCGGCCACCTGATCCTGGTCTTCTACCACAAGCACACGCAGTTCGCGGGTCCCGGCAAGACCAACAAGAACGTCGTCGGCATGCCGCTGCTGCCGGTGTACATGGCGAAGGCCGGAGGCTTCTTCTTCCTGGTCTTCGGTGTCATCGCGGCCATCGCCGGCCTCGTGGCGGTCAACCCGATCTGGTCCATCGGCCCCTACCGGCCGGACATGGTCTCCACGGGCGCCCAGCCCGACTGGTACATGGGCTTCGCCGAGGGCCTCGTCCGGGCCATGCCCGGCTGGGAGATCAACTTCTGGGGTCACACGCTGGTCCTGGGTGTCTTCATCCCGCTGGTGATCTTCGGCATCTTCCTGATGCTGATCGCCCTGTATCCGTTCATCGAGTCCTGGGTGACCGGGGACAAGCGCGAGCACCACATCCTGGACCGCCCGCGCAACGCCCCGACCCGGACGGCGTTCGGTGTGGCCTGGGTCACCGCGTACATGATCATGCTGATCGGCGGTGGCAACGACATCGTCGCCACCCACTTCCACCTGTCGATCAACGCGGTCACCTGGTTCGTGCGGATCGGGTTCTTCCTCGGACCGGTCGTCGCCTTCGTCGTCACCAAGCGGATCTGCCTCGGCCTGCAGCGCCGGGACAAGGAGAAGGTGCTGCACGGCCGCGAGTCGGGCATCATCAAGCGCCTGCCGCACGGTGAGTTCATCGAGGTGCACGAGCCGCTCAGCCAGGAGCAGCTGCACACGCTCACGGCGCACGAGCAGTACAAGCCCGCCGAGATCGGCCCCACGGTCGACGAGAACGGCGTCGAGCGCAAGGTGAAGAGCACCGAGAAGCTCCGCGCCAAGCTCAGCGAGGCCTACTACGGCGAGGACGCGCAGATTCCGAAGCCGACTGTCGAGGAGTACAAGGAGATCACGAGCGGCCACGGCCACCACTGACCCTCCAGCGTCGCCACACCACGGTCGAAGGGCCCCGTCCGTTCCTCGGACGGGGCCCTTCGCCCTGCCCGGGGCTGGATAGGGTGGGAGCACACTCCCTGTCCACCACACACACGATGCAGGAGCGGCTCATGAGCGCTGTGACCCCCGCTGGAGGCGACACCGCGGCGGGCCGCTCCTGGCCCGCCGTGCTGAACAAGCTGCTGGACGGCCACGACCTCTTGGCGGACGACACCGCGTGGGCGCTGGACGTGATCATGCGGGGCGAGGCGACCGACGCGCAGATCGCCGGCCTCGCGGTGGGCCTCCGGTTCAAGGGGGAGACGGTCGAGGAGATCTCCGGCCTCGTCCGCACCATGTACGAGCACGCCAACGTGATCGAGGTGCCGGGGGAGACGGTCGACATCGTCGGCACCGGCGGCGACGGCGCCAAGACGGTCAACATCTCCACCATGTCGGCGATCGTCGTGGCCGGCACGGGCGCGAAGGTCGTCAAGCACGGCAACCGGGCCGCCTCCTCGGCGTCCGGGGCCTCCGACGTCCTGGAGAAGCTCGGGGTCAACCTGGAGCTGACACCGAAGCGGGTGGCGGAGGTCGCCG
Source organism: Streptomyces marokkonensis (assembly GCF_039539045.1). Lineage (NCBI taxonomy): Bacteria > Bacillati > Actinomycetota > Actinomycetes > Kitasatosporales > Streptomycetaceae > Streptomyces > Streptomyces marokkonensis. The sequence goes on along the minus strand of NZ_BAABCQ010000128.1, from coordinate 19,049 downwards.
AGGAGGCCGGCATCACCTTCTGCTTCGCCGTGAAGTTCCACCCGGCGCTGCGCCATGTGGCGGCGGCCCGCGGCCAGCTGGGCATCCGCACGGTGTTCAACTTCCTGGGCCCACTGACCAACCCGGCCAAGGTGAAGTCCCAGGCGATCGGGGTCGCCCACGCCCGGATGGCGCCGATCATCGCCGGCGTCTTCGCCGAGCGCGGCCACTCGTCCCTGGTGTTCCGCGGCGACGACGGCCTCGACGAGCTGACCACGACGTCCACCTCCAGAGTCTGGGTCGTGCGGGACGGCCGGGTGACCGAGGAGGGCTTCGACCCGCGGGACGTCGGCCTCGAACTGGTGCCGGTCCAGGCCCTGCGCGGCGCCGACGCCTCCTACAACGCCGACGTCGCCCGCCGCCTGCTGGCCGGCGAGAGGGGCCCCGTACGGGACGCGGTGCTGCTGAACTCGGCGGCGGCCCTGGTCGCCCTGGCGCCCGGCGAGGCGCCGCTGACCGAGCAGCTCCGGGCCGGCATGGACCGGGCCGCCGAGGCGATCGACTCGGGCGCCGCAAAGCGGGCGCTGGACCGCTGGGTGGCCGTGAGCAACGCCTGACGCCCTCTCGTGTGACGTGTGTCCCGCGATCCGGACTCGGGTTGCGGGGCGCCGATCATTTCCCGTACGTTCCTGTCCAGGTCATGAGCGACAGTCATTCGGCCCCGGCCGACTGTCCGGCAACCCTCCGTCCGTGGCGGGGTGCCCCGGGTGAAGACCAGGCCGTAGGCAGCGAGGTCTACGGCAAGCGCGGACCCCTCGCACTCTTCCGAGTGATCAGCCCAGGGGTCCTGGTCGTTCGAGGGAGCCTCCCGTGAACCAGCGAATGCGATAGGGCCGCAGAGCCCCGCCTCCGCGTCCCCCTTCTTCTCCGTCCCCACGCTCGAGCCGTCGCGGTTCGCGTGGTGACGGCACCTGCCTTCACGGGAGTACACCCATGTCCGTCTCCACCGCTGCCGTCGACCAGTCTCTTTGTGCCCCTTTGCCGGTTCTGGGGCGGGATGTCACCGTCCCGCTCGTCACCGGGGGAGAGGTCACCTACGCCGCGCTCGACTACGCCGCCAGCGCCCCCGCACTTCAGCGGGTCTGGGACGACGTGGCGGCCTACGCCCCGTACTACGGCAGCGTGCACCGGGGCGCCGGGTACCTGTCGCAGCTGTCGACGGACCTGTTCGAGAACGCACGCAGGACCGTCTCAGGGTTCCTCGGCTGCCGGGACGGCGACCAGGTCGTCTTCACCCGGTCCACCACCGACTCCCTCAACCTGCTCGCGGGCGCGCTGCCCGCCGGCTGCCGCGTCTTCGTCTTCGAGACCGAGCACCACGCCTCGCTGCTGCCCTGGCGGGGTGCCGACGTGACGTTCCTGGACGCCCCGCGCACCCCCGCGCAGGCCGTCGAGACGCTGGAGCGCGCCCTCGCCGCCCGTGAGCCGTACGGGCCCGCCCTGGTCTGCGTCACCGGCGCCTCCAACGTCACGGGGGAACTGTGGCCGGTGCGCGAACTGGCCGCCGCCGCGCACGCGCACGGCGCCCGGATCGTCCTGGACGCCGCCCAGCTCGCCCCGCACCACCCGGTTTCGGTGGCCGATCCGGACGTGGACTGGGTCGCCTTCTCCGGACACAAGCTGTACGCCCCCTTCGGCTCCGGGGTGCTGGCCGGCCGCGCCGACTGGCTTCGCGAGGCGGAGCCGTACCTTGCCGGGGGCGGCGCCAGCCGCAGCGTCACCCGGCGCGCCGACGGGGGCGTGGACGTCGAGTGGCACGACAGCGCCGCCCGGCACGAGGCCGGGTCGCCCAACGTCATCGGCGCCTACGCCGTCGCCTCCGCCTGCAAGGCGCTCACCGAGGCCGGTTTCGACACCCTGGTCGCCCGCGAGGAGCACCTGATCCGGAAGGTGCGGGAAGGGCTCGCCGAGGTGCCCGAGGTGCGGGTCCTCTCCCTCTTCGGTGACGACGCCCCCCGCGTCGGCGTGCTCTCCTTCGTCGTCGAGGGCTGGAACAGCTCGCACTTCGCCGCCGCGCTCTCCGCCGAGTACGGCATCGGCGTGCGCGACGGCCTGTTCTGTGCCCACCCACTGGTGCGCACCCTGCTCGGCGGCGACCCGCAGGCGCAGGGCGAGTGCGGCGCCCCCGAGGCGGCGCCCGGCCAGAAGTCCCTCAACGCCATCCGCGTGAGCTTCGGCGCGGGCACCCCGGACGAACACGTCGAGCGGTTCGTGCACGCCGTGCGGGAGCTGGTGAGCGACGGGGCGCGGTGGAACTACCGCACCGAGGACGGCCGTTGCGTGCCCGACCCGACCTCTGCCGACACGGCCTCCGCCGACGCGATCTTCGCCGACACGGCCTCCGCCGGAACCGTCGCGGCGGACACCCTCTCCGCAGCGGCCGGGACCTCGGCCGTCTGAGCGGCCCGGCCCGGCAGCCGCGACCCCAGCAGGATCATCCGCAGCGCCCGCTCCGTGGCGTCCGTGAGCAGTTCGGCGGCGCGCAGCAGCGCGTCCGCCAGGGCCATCGGCGCCGGCATGATGCCGTGGCAGGCGTCCACCCCCGGCACCTCGTGCGCGCCCTCCCCGAGCGTGCCGGCCAGGGCGAGGACGGGACGGCCGTAGAGCTTGGCGCGGCGGGCCACCTCGGCCGGCACCTTGCCGCGCGGCGTCTGGTGGTCCAGCGCCCCCTCGGCGGTGAGCACCAGGTCGGCGCGGGCCAGGCGGGCGTCCAGGTCGAGGTGGTCGAGCAGCACCTCGAAACGGGGCAGCAGCCGGGCCCCGACGGCGGCCAGTCCCGCGCCCAGCCCGCCGGAGGCGCCGGTGCCGGGGCCGTGGCGCAGGTCGGTGCCGACGACACCGAGGTCGCGGGTGAGGACGCGCGCCCAGTTCTCCAGGCCGGCCGACAACTCCTCGACCTGTGCGGGCGCCGCCCCCTTCTGCGGGCCGAACACCCGGGCCACGCCCCGTTCGCCGCACAGCACGTTGAACGGGTTGCAGGCGACGAGCAGTTCGGTGTCCTTCAGCCGGGTGTCGAGCCCCGACGGGTCGATGCGGGCGAGGCGGATCAGCTCCCGTCCGCCGGGCGGGAGTTCGAAGCCGTCCGCGTCCAGCAGCCGGGCCCCGAGCGCCTGGAGCGCGCCCGCGCCCCCGTCCGACGTACCCGAGTCGCCGCAGCCGACCAGGACCCGCCGGACCCCGGTGTCGAGCGCGGCGCGGATCAGCTCGCCGACGCCGTACGTCGTCGTGGCGCCCGGGTCGCGCAGGGCGCGGGGGACCAGGGACAGTCCCGCGACGGCCGCCATCTCCACCACCGCCGTGTCCCGCGCGCCGAGCAGCGCGAAGTGGGTGCCGACGGGTTCACCGACCGGCCCGGTGGCGGCCAGTGCGACCAGCCGCCCGCCGGTCGCGGCGGCCAGCGCGACGGCCGTGCCCTCGCCGCCGTCGACGAGCGGGATCAGATCGATATCGGCGTCCGGCAGGACCCGGCGGACGCCCGCCGCGATGGCGTCGGCGGCGGCCTGTGCGGACAGGGACTCCTTGAAGCCGCTGGGGGCCACGACGACACGGTTCAGCAGGGAGGGCACGGAGGACACGGCCGGCACGGCGGATACGACGGGCACGGCGGGCACGGCGGGCACAGCGAATACGGCGGACATGGAGGGCTCCTTCAACGGGTCACGGGTACGCCGAGCAGCGGCCAGACCGCGGCGGCGAAGAACAGCACGAGCGCGGCGGTCAGCGGTGCCAGGACGGCGGACAGCCGCAGCAGGTCGCGCGGGGTGTAGGTGGGGGTGCCGGGAATGTCGGAGAAGAGCGTGACCGGCTTGGCGGAGGCCGGGAGGGTGTGGCAGAAGCCGGCGGCGGCGGTGGACGCGAGCGCGGCGGCGACCGGGTTGACCCCCGCGCCCAGGGCCGCGGCGATGACCAGCGGGACCAGGACGGAGGATCGGGCCGAGCGGGACTGGAGGACAAGGTGGGCCGCTGTGCTGACCACGACCACGATCCCGAGGAAGACGGCCGGCGCCACCCGTGAGGGCAGCCCCGACACCAGCCACTTCGCCGCACCCGAGTCGGCGAGCGCGACGCCCATCGCCATGGTCGCCGCCATGAACAGCAGCAGCGACCAGGGGACGGTCTTCAGGGCGTCCTTGAGCCGTACGGTGCCGAGCGCGGGCGAGGAGGCGACGACCGCGCCGATCAGCGCCACCACCGCGGGCGAGACATGGTGCAGAGGCTCGCTGCACCACAGGGTCACCACCGTGGCCAGCAGCGCGGCGCAGCGTTTCTCCGCCTGCGTCCAGGGACCGGTGACCGGGCTCTCGCTGTGCCGCTGTATCTCCTCGGCGGTGATGCGCACCGGGCCCTTGCGATCCGCCCGCCGGGTGGTCGTCAGCAGGACGGTCTCGGCGGCCAGATGGGAGGAGGTCACCGCCAGCGGCAGGCCGAGCAGCAGCCACTGGGTGAAGCCGATCCGGTCACCGGTCGACTCCCACAGCACCGACACGGTGATCAGATGCGCGCCCGCACCGATCAGTGTCGCCACCGCCGACAGGAGGATCACGGTCGGAAACAGCAGCGCGAGCATCACGACCAGTCGCTTCCGGTCGGCGAGGGCCTTGGCGAGGGCGAGGAACACCGGCAGCGCGAGCGCCGCCCGCCCCGACGTGGCCGGCACCGCGAACGCCGTCACCACCAGCGCGGCCGTCGTCAGGTGGACCAACTGCCGTACGCTGCGCGCCCCGCCGACCAGGAACGCCGCCGCCCGCCCCGCGAGCCCGGTCCGGGCCACCGCCGCCGCCAGCACGAAGGCGCAGATCAGCAGCCACACCGTGTCGTCGCCGAGGGTGCCGAAGAGGGTGTCGCTGCTGATCACGCCGGTCGCGGTCAGCGCGAGTCCGGCGCCCAGCGCGATGTACGTGTCGTCGATCGGCGTACCGATCCACGCGCAGGTGGCCAGCGCGAAGACGGCGAGGGTGAGGCGCGCGTCGCCGCCGAGGGCGGGGAAGTTGGCGGGTACCGCCAGCAGCGCACACAGGGACAGCGCCACGCACAGGGCCGCCGCGAGGCGGAGATTCAACGTCACATCACTGAGGGTTGTCCCGGGCGGTGAGCCCTCAATGAGTCCGACATGAAGGAAACTTCACCCAATGCCGGTCGGTGGACCGATACGTCAGCCCGGCAGCCGGTAGCCCATGCCCCGTACCGTCTGCACCCGCTGCGCCCCCAGCTTCTTGCGCAGCGCCCGCACGTACACGTCCACGATGTTGGAGCCGGGGTCGAAGTCGTAGCCCCACACGTGCGACAGGATCTGCTCCCGGGACAGCACCTGACCCGGATGCCGCAGGAACAGCTCCAGCAGCACGAACTCACGGGCCGTCAGGTCCACCGTCCGCTCCGCGGCACGGGCCCGGCGGGTGCGCAGGTCCAGGGAGAGGTCGCCCGACCTCAGCACCGTCACCTCGGGCGCCCTGGCCGCCGTACGCAGCCGCAGCCGGACCCGGGCGAGCAGCTCCTCGAACCGGAACGGCTTGGTCATCCAGTCGTCGGCGCCGCCCTCCAGCCCGGCCACCGTGTCCCGTACGGAGTCCCGCGCGGTCAGCACGATCACCGGGGTCGTCACCCGGGACTCCCGCAGTTCGCGCAGGACGGTGAAGCCGTCCCGGCCGGGCAGCCCGATGTCCAGGACGACCAGGTCGAAGCCGCCGGTGAGGGCGTACTCGTAGGCGGCGTCGCCGTCGGCGACGGCGGTGGTGGTGAAGCCGTTGGCGCGCAGGCCCTTCTCGACGAAGGAGGCGATGCGCTCCTCGTCCTCGACGATGAGGATGCGGTTCATGGGCGTGCCTCTTCCGGAATCAGTCCAGTGTCAGTACGAAGGTGGCGCCGCCGCCCTCGGTGGTGCGCAGGGCGACCCGCCCGCCGTGGCCCTCCGCGATCGCCTTGACGATCGACAGCCCGAGCCCGGCACCGCTGCCGCGCGCCCCGCGCCGGGTCGTGCCGCGCCGGAACCGTTCGAAGACGACCTCGGCGTCCTGCGGCTGGACCCCGGGCCCGGAGTCGGCGACGTACAGCTCGATACGGGTGCCGTCGGCGCGGGAGCCGATGCGGATGGTCTGGCCGGCGGTGGTGTGCTGCACGGCGTTCTGCGCGAGTTGCACCATGGCCTGCGTGATCCGCTGGGGGTCCAGCCGGGCCTCGCGGTCGGCGACCTCGGCCAGTACCCAGTCCCGGTCGCCGAGGGTGCGGGCCTTGACGTAGACGTCGGCGGTGAGTTCGGCGAGCTGGACCGGCTCGGGGGTGACGAAGTCGGGGCGTTCGGCCTTGGCGAGCAGTAGCAGGTCCTCGACGATGCGGCTCATCCGGTCCAGTTCGTCGGTGACGAGACGGACGGTCTCCTCGCGTTCCGCCGGGTCGTCGCCCATGAGTTCCAGGTGGCCGCGGACGATGGTGATCGGGGTGCGCAGTTCGTGGCTCGCGTCGTCGACGAACCGGCGCTGGGTGGCGAAGGCGCGTTCCAGCCGGTCGAGCATGGCGTTGAAGGTCTCGGCGAGCGCGGCCACGTCGTCGTGTCCGTGCACCGGGATGCGCCGGGTCAGGTCCTGCTCGGTGAGCTGCGCGGCGGTGGTCCGCACCAGCCGGACCGGTTTGAGGATCCGGCCCGCGACCACCCAGGCGATGCCGGTCGTCATCAGCAGGGCGACGCCGGAGATGGCGAGCAGGACGCGGAACACCTCGTCCGCGCGCGCCTGTTCCCGCCCGGGGTGGAAGGCGACCACGAAGGCGGCCGCCGGTTCGCCGCCGTACCGGGCCACGGTGACCTTGGCCCAGCGGATGTCCCCCTGAGGCCGGTGCAGGGTGCCGGTGGAGTCCGTGGAGGCGTAGATGCGGCGCCGGGCGTCGGCGTCCTTGTGCAGGGGCAGGGTGACCGGGATCTCGCGCTGCTGGATGATCTGGGTGGGCCTGCTGCCCTTCTCGCCCACCAGGCCGACCAGTTCCTCGTCCAGGTCGGCGTACTGCCTCTCCAGGAAGACCCGCAGCAGCCGCCCCGGGTCGGTGAACGGGCGGCCGGTCTCCGGATCGAAGCCCTGCCCCTCGAAGTTGGCGAACTCGCCCGCCTCCTGAGCGAGCAGGCCGTTGATCCGCTGGTCGGTGTCGTGCAGCAGGATCGACCGGGTGGTCGTGGCCACCGAGGCGAGGGCTACCGCCATCACGAGCAGCAGCCAGAGCAGGATGCGGACACGGGCCGAGATCCGGCGGCGCTCGCGGTCAGCCGTCGTCGCCGGGTCCGTCGTCGGAGCCCGAGTCGTCCCCGGTGTCCTGGCCTCGGTCGTCGTCATCGTCGTCATCCGGAGGGCTGTCGGTCACCGGTGGCCGGGTCACCACCTGGTCGCTGGGCGTCGGCTCGGGCGAGGAGGAGGTGGGGGTCGGCGTCGGGGAGCCGCTCTCCAGCTCCACCTTGGCCGGGACCTTGGGCTCCTGCGGACTGTCGGTGAGGGCGAAACTGGTCGCGGCGATGCCGAGCGGGATCAGGACGACGGCCGCCAGGGCCGCCATCCGGCGAGAGAAGACCATGTCCCCGATCCTGCGCCCGGTACCCGTCGTCCCGGATGAGTCCGCGATGAAGAACTCTTCATCATGAGCCGGGACCCCCTCGCGGGATCAGTTGTCGAGCCCGATGGCGAACGCCGCCTCCAGGTCGTGCTGCGAGTACGTCCGGAACGCCACGTGCGTGTCCGTGCCCTCCACACCCGGGATCTTGCTGATCCGGCCGGGGATGACCTCTGCCAGGTCCTCGTGCTCGTTCACCCGGACCATGGCGATCAGGTCGTAGGTGCCGGTGACGGAGAAGACCTCGCTGACGCTCTCCAGCGCGGCGATCTGCTCCGCGATCTCCGGGATCCGGTCCACGCTGGTCTTGATGAGGACGATCGCGCTGATCACGGCTGTTTCTCTCCCTCGGGGCCCGCCACTGGAACGCTCCTCACTCTAGGGCAGGCCCCGGTCCCGCGTCCGAACCGCACCCACGCGAAGACGAAGCCCAGTCCGAAGCCCACCAGGTGTGCGAGGTACGCCACCCCGGGGCCGTCGCCGGCCCGCCCCGCCGCGAGCCACTGCAGGGCCGCCCAGAACGGCAGCACGACCCAGGCGGGGAAGCGCAGCGGCAGGAAGAAGAGGAAGGGCAGGAGGCTGGTCACCCGGGCGTGCGGGAAGAGGAAGAGGAACGCCCCGAGGACCGCGGAGATCGCCCCCGAGGCGCCGACCAGGGACTGCTGGGAGTGGGCGTTGGCGCCCGCGTAACCGAGCAGGGCCAGGTATCCGCAGCCGAGGTGGAACAGGGCGAACTGGAGCCGGCCCATCCGTTCCTCGGTCATCGCGCCGAAGACGTGGAGGAAGAGCATGTTGCCCAGCAGGTGCACCCAGCTGCCGTGGACGAACAGTGCCGTGGCGGGGGTGAGGGCGGACCCGGGGGAGTCCTCGAACAGTTCTGCGGGGATCACACCCCATCGTCGGAAGTAGGCGCGCTGCGCGGCCAGCAGCTCCTCCCCGGTGCCGTACGCCGGATTCAGACCCGCCGCCGGACTGAGCACGAACAGCAGGCAGCACAGGACGATCAGCCCGTGCGTCACCGGCGTCGACCGGCGGCCTCGGGCCGTGCGGGGCGTGCGGGCCGTGCCGGGTGTCCCGACCGTCCTGACCGTCCTGACCGTTCTGAGGGCCGCCGTGCGCCAGTTGCGGATCATGTACCCAGAGCATGACGTAACGGGACGCAATCGCCCGGACCGCCTCGCCGCCGTGGACACGCGGGCAACGGGTACCCGCCAGGCCGTAGGGTTACGAGCCACACGCGCCGGGGGAGTCCGGCGGGTCACCGACACAGGAAGAGAGTGAACAGCCACGATGACGGTTCCCCAGCCGACCGGGACGACGCGGTGGCGCTGCACCCTCTGCGGCAACCTCACCCGCTTCGACGTGACCCGGGCCTCGAAGGTCGTCGAGTACGTGCACCTCGATCTGGCCGGTGAGCCGAAGGTCGAGGAGCGCGAGGTACTCAGTGAGACCATCGAGTCGGTGCGGTGCCGCTGGTGCAACGCCGTGGACCAGGTGGAACTCGTGGACAGGCCGGGTGCCGCCTCCTGATGACGGGAGCGGCCCCCGCATGAGGTGATCCCGAGCGGGATCGCGCAGAGGCATTGGGGTGACGGATGGTGGAGACACAGGGCGGGGAGCCGGGCGACGGCGCCGCCGAGGTGCTCGACCGGCCGCTGCCCGACGGCGTACGCCGCAGGGTCGTGCAGATCGTGTCCGACGGCTTCGGCGGACTCACCCTCGGCGAACTGCCCGCACAGCTGAGACAGTACGCCCGGTTCACCCCGAACCGCAGGGCCAAGTTCGCCGGCAACGCCATGGCCGCCGCCGTGGAGAGCGACACCCTGTTCCGCCAGCGCATCGGCGAGAAGCTCAGGGAGGCCCAGGCCGAACTGTCCGGCGCCCTGGACGCGGGTTCCCCGCCGCCGGCCGCGGACCCGCTCGACGTGGCGGCGGCGGCCTATGTGCTGCGACCGCACGGCTGGGTGAAGCTGGTGACCGCCGCCGGCGAGGAGGCGCAGCGCGCCGACGCCGAGCGCGCCGACGAGGAGAGCCGCGCGGAACTCGAGCGGCTGCGCGAGGAGCTGGCCCGGGCCCGGGAGCACACCAGGACCGAGACGGAGCGGCTGCGCGCCGAACTGGAGTCGGCGAAGAGGGAGGGCGAGTCGCTGCACCGCAAGCTGCGCTCCGCCCTCAGCGACGTCAAGCGCGGTGAGGCCGCGCTGCGCAGGATCCGTGCCGAGATCGACGCCGTCCGCACCGAGGGGCACGCCCAGGTGTCCGCCGCCGAGAGCGAGACCCGGCGGCTCAAGACCCGGCTAGGGGAGGCGGAGGCCGCCCTGGAGGCCACCCGCAAGGCGGCCCGTGAGGGCCGCAGCGTCGAGGACATGCGGGTGCGGCTGCTGCTGGACACCCTGCTGGACGCGACACAGGGGCTGCGCCGGGAACTCGCGCTGCCCCCGGTGTCGGTGCGGCCCGCCGAGACGGTGGACGCGGTCGAGCCCGGCCGGATGACCCCCAAGGACATCGCCGCCCGCGCCCTGTCCGAGAACGACCCCGCCATCCTCGACCAGTTGCTCGCGCTGCCCCAGGCGCACCTGGTCGTCGACGGCTACAACGTCACCAAGACCGGCTATCCGCAGATGCCGCTGGAGAAGCAGCGGCTCAGACTCCTCGGCCAGCTCTCCCAGCTCGCCGCGCAGACCGGCGCCGAGATGACCTGCGTCTTCGACGGCGCAGAACTGGCGGCGCCGGTGCTGCTCGCGCCGCCGCGCGGGGTGCGGGTGCTGTTCTCCAAGCCCGGCGTCACCGCCGACGAGCTGATCCGCCAGCTGGTGCGGGCCGAACCGCCGGGCCGGCCGGTCATCGTCGTCTCCACCGACCGCGAGGTCGCCGACGGCGTGGCCCGGGCGGGCGCGCGGCCGGTGGCGTCCGTAGTGCTCCTGAAGCGGCTTTCCTAGCCTCTGCGTCACGTCTGTCCCAAGCGCAACATAGGAGCTCTATGCCCCAATTGACGGAACCGTCACGCAACGTAGCGTCAGGTGAGGGTCACCGCAGGTGAGTTGTGGCAAAGAACGCGGTCCGTAACCGGGATTTTTCGGCGGAGGATTTGAACTGATCACGAGTGGGTCACTAGGGTCAGCCCTCGAACCCTCGAACGGGTGATCCCTCTCAAGAAGGAGCTCGTCTCCGTGGCGTCCCACCGTCGTCCCAAGCAGCCGAGCCGCACGCGTGTGACCGTGCTCACCACCGCTGCCGCCGCCGCCGTCGCTCTCAGCTCGCAGGCCGCCAACGCCGCTCCGAGCGAGAAGCCGAGCAAGGACGAGGTCAAGGCCAAGGTCGACAAGCTCTACACGGAGGCCGAGCAGGCCACCGAGAAGTACAACGGAGCCAAGGAGAAGCAGGAGAAGCTCCAGAAGGAGATCTCCACCATCCAGGACAACGTCGCCCGCGGCCAGGAGGAGCTCAACGAGCTGCGTGACGGCCTCGGTTCGATGGCCAGCTCCCAGTACCGTTCCGGCGGCATCGACCCGTCCCTCCAGCTCTTCCTGTCGGCCGACCCGGAGAACTACCTGGACAAGGCCTCCGCGCTCGACCAGCTCAGCGGTCAGCAGGTCGAGACGCTGAAGAAGGTCCAGGAGAAGCAGCGCGACCTCGCCCAGCAGCGTGCCGAGGCCGGCGAGAAGCTCAAGGACCTCGCCTCCACCCGCACCGAACTCGGCAAGAAGAAGAAGGAAGTCCAGGGCAAGCTCTCCTCCGCGCAGAAGCTGCTCAACACGCTCACCGCGGCGGAGAAGGAAGCCCTCCAGAAGGAGGAGCAGCGCTCCACCCGCAGCAGCGAGCGCCAGGTCCTCTCCAGCTCCGGGACCCCCTCCGGGAAGCCCGCCTCCGGCCGGGCAGCCGCCGCCTTCGCCGCCGCCCAGAGCAAGATAGGCACGCCCTACGTCTACGGCGCCACCGGTCCGTCCTCCTTCGACTGCTCGGGTCTGACCTCCTGGGCCTACGCCCAGGCCGGCGTCGGCATCCCGCGTACCTCCGAGGCGCAGACCGGCGCCGGTACGCGCATCTCCTCGATGAGCCAGCTGCAGGTCGGTGACCTGGTCTTCTTCTTCAACGACCTGCACCACGTCGGCCTCTACGCCGGCAACGGCCAGGTCCTGCACGCGCCGCGCACCGGCACGGTCGTTCGCTACGAGTCGATGAGCACCATCGGCGGCCCGTTCATGTTCGGCGTGCGGGTCTGACCCGCGACCGCCGAACCTGAACGGGTGGGCCTCCCCGCACCCCGCACACGATCCGAAGTCGTCCTCGTCGTACCGCCCGTTCGGGCGAATCGTGGCACGGCCTTCTGACCCCCCGCCCCGCCGGTGACCTGCGTCAGCGGCGGGGCGTCGTGCTGCGCGGCCCCCGAGGTCGTTGGCCGGTGCCCCGCCACGGGGTTACTGTCTGCCGCGTTTCCCTGTCCGCCAGCGGAAGGAGTGCGGCTTCCCGTGGGGTCCCATCGTCGCCTTGCACCAACCGGGTTCGACCGCGGCGCCGTCGCCGCCGTCGGCCTGCTGTCCGTCGCCGCCGCAGTCCTGGGCGCCGTACCGGCCACGGCCACCCCGCACGACGACCGGCGGGCGGAGGTGGACCGCCTCCACACGGAGGCGGAGCAGGCGACCGAGGCCTACAACAAGGCGGAGGCGCGCACCGACGCCCTGCGCGAGGAGGTCAGCGCCGCGCAGGACGGGATCGCCCGGCAGCAGGGGCGGATCAACACGATGCGGGACGCGCTCGGTTCCCTGGCCGGTGCCCAGTACCGCTCCGGTGGCATCGACCCGTCGCTGGCACTGCTGCTCTCCGCCGAGCCGGACGACTACCTGGACAAGGCCTCCGTGCTCGACCGGATCACCACCCACCAGGCCGGTGAGCTGAAGCGACTCCAGGGGGCCATGATCGACCTCGCCCAGGACCGCGCCGAGGCCGGCCGGAAACTCACCGAGCTGGAGAAGGGCCGCAAGGCCGTCGCCGCCCACAAGAAGACCGTGGAGCACAAGCTGGCCAAGGCCAGAGAGCTGCTCAACTCCCTCCCGAAGGAGGAACGCGCCGCCTACGACCGGGGCTCCCGCTCCGGCCGTACCGACCTGGCCGGGCGCGGCTCCGGCTCCGGTCCCGGCGAGGCCGCCCCCGCCTCCGGCCGGGCGGCGGCGGCCGTCGCCGCCGCCCGCTCCGCCCTCGGCAAGCCCTACGTCTGGGGTGCCAACGGGCCCACCGGCTTCGACTGCTCGGGCCTGACCCAGTGGTCGTACGCGCAGGCCGGCATCGGCCTGCCGCGCACCTCGCAGGCGCAGTCCGGCGCCGGGCAGCGGGTCTCCCTGGCCCAGGCGCTCCCCGGCGACCTGGTCGCCTACCGGGACGACGCCAGCCACATCGGCATGTACGTCGGCAACGGCCAGGTGATCCACGCGCCCTACCCCGGCGCGCCCGTGCGCTACGACCCGGTCGGCATGATGCCGGTCTCCTCGGTCACCCGGGTCTGACCTTCGCGTCCGCGGTCCCCCTGCCCCCGGCGGTCCGGCGCCCGTACGATCGGGAAGGTGGCTGGTCGAACGCGGGTGTCGGGTTCCTCGGTGGTGGCGCTGTGCCTGCTGCTCGTCTCCCTCGTGGCCTGCGGCGGCCGGACCGCCGCCGACCCCGCCCGGGCCGAGGTGCAGCGGGTGCTGGACCGGCGGGCGGCGGCCGTACTCGACCGGGACCGGGCCGCCTACGCGCGCACGGGCACCGGGGCCGGCTTCGACAACCTGGGCGCGGTGCCGCTGGCCGCGTGGTCGTACCGGGTGAGGGACGTGGACCGCACCGGCGACGACACCGCCACCGCCGGCGTCGAGCTCCGCTACCGCCTCGAGGGCTACGACCGCGGCCCCGTCACCGCCGCCCGCACCGTGCGGCTGAGCCGGGACGGCCCGGAAGGGCGGTGGTCCGTCGACTCCGAGGGGCCGGCGAAGGAGTCCGGCCGGAAGCCGTGGGACCAGGGCGCGGTCGAGGTCGTCCGGGGGACGCACAGCCTCGTGCTCGGCGTCGGGCAGTCCACCGGGGCGCTGCGCGGCTACGCGGACCTGGCCGACCGGGCGGTGCCGGCCGTGTCGGACGCCTGGGACGGCGACTGGGCCCGCCGGGTCGTCGTACTGGTCCCGGAGTCGCTGGAGGGGATGGCGGGCCTGCTCGGGTCCCCCGCCTCGTCCTACCGGGGCATCGCGGCCGTCACCACCGGCGAGACGGGCGGCCGGGAGCGGGCCCCGGCGGACCGGATCATCGTCAACCCCGACGCGTACGGGCTGCTCGGCAGCCTCGGCAAGCAGGTCGTGCTCACCCACGAGACCACGCACGTCGCCACCCGCGCCGACACCACCGCCGCCACCCCGCTGTGGCTGTCCGAGGGCTACGCCGACTGGGCCGGCTACCGCGGCAGCGGCCGCACCCCCGCCCAGGCCGCCCCCGAGATGGCCGGCGCGGTCCTGGAGGGCCGGCTCCCCGCCGGTCTGCCGACCGACGAGGACTTCGGCTTCACCGCCGACGCGGACCAACTGGCCCGCGCCTACGAGGGCGGCTGGCTGGCCTGCAGGATGATCGCCGACCAGTGGGGTGAGGACCGCCTGGACGCCTTCTACCGCGCCGTGGGCGCGCACGACGACCGCGCGGGCGCGGTCGAGTCCGCGATGGACGAGGTGCTCGGGACGACGCCGGAGGACTTCACCGCGCGGTGGCGGGAGTATCTCCGGGCGGAGTTCGACTGAGCCGGCCGATCAGTCCCGACGGCCCCGACGGCCCCGACGGCCCCGACGGCCCCGACGGCCCCGACGGCCCTGATGGCCCCGACCGTCCCGACCGTCCCGACCGTCCCGATCGCTCCGATGGTCCCGACTGCCCCGACTGCCCCGACTGCCCCGACCGCCCCGACGGCCCGGACGGACCGGGCCACCCGGACCGCCCCGGTCGCTCGGGGTGCCCGCGCGGCGCGGTGTCGCGCCACAGGGCGTGGGCCGCGACGAGCGCCGCGGCGACCAGCAGGCCGTTGCGGACGGACAGCAGCGCGACGCCGAGCGGATCACTGGCCACGACCTGGGCGAAGAAGACCGGGAACTCCAGCACCGTCACCAGGGTCGCCGCCAGCACCAGAGCGACCGGCACCCGCATCCGGCTCGCCGCGAAGCATCGGCAGACCGCCGCGAGGCCGATCAGCCACACCATGTACTGCGGGCTGATCACCCGGCTCGTGACCGTGAACACCAACACCGCCACGAAGGCCGCGTCCGCCGCCGTGTGCGCCGCGAAGCGCGAGGCCGCCAGCCGCCACAGAAGCAGCCAGCCCAGCGCCAGGGCGGCGAGCACGAGGGCGGCCGTGCTCACCGTGCCCACGTACGGGCCGAGGAACTCGACCGAGCCGTAGTTGAGCAGCACCTCGCCGTCCCAGCCGAAGTGCTGGGCGACATGGAAGACCAGCGAGCCCAGCGACTCCACCTCGGTGCCCCGCTCGCGCTGGAACGTCAGGAACGCGAACGCCCCCGGCATCACCACGGCGAACAGCGCCGCCAGCCCCGCACCGCTCAGCGCGGCGGCGACCCACGGCGCGCGCCCGCGCATCCCGATCAGCACCAGCGCCGGCCACACCTTCAGCAGCGCCCCGAACGCCGCCAGGCCCCCCGCCACGCGCGGATGCCGGCCGGCGGCGAGCAGCGCCGCCACCGCGACGGCGGTGACCATCACGTCGTAGCGGGCGTACACCGTCGGCCCGAGCAGCGGCACGCCCACCACCCACACCCACGCACCACGCGACGAGCGACCGCCACCACGGCCCGCGCGCCACAGCAGCACGAGGACGGCCAGGTCCGCGGCACAGGCCAGGACGAAGAAGGCCGTCGGGTAGGAGAGGAAGGGCAGCAGCGCGGGGGAGAGGATCGCGAGGGCCGCGGCGGGCGGGTACTGCCAGGTGACGTCGGCCTGCGGAAACGTTCCGGTGCGCAGGACCTCGTACCAGTCCCGGTAGATGACGGACACGTCGGTGGTGACGTCCGGCCCCGGGAAGACCAGCACCTTCAGCACGAACAGCAGCAGCACCAGCCGGGTGGCGCCCCAGACCACCGGCAGCCACGCCGCAGGCCGCCTCGCGTCCTTCGTCTCCACGTGCTCCCTGCCCGTCCGCGTCCCGTGCCGGTGGGCCCATGATGGCCCGGGCACCTGGACGTCTGCCACCGGACGCGGCCGGGCCCCGGCCCGCACGGCGGGTTCGGTAGGGTCGGCGGCGTGCGCAAGACCTTGATCGTGACGAACGACTTCCCGCCCCGCCCGGGCGGCATTCAGGCCTTCCTGCACAACATGGCGCTGCGGCTGGATCCCGAGCGCCTCGTCGTCCACGCCTCCACCTGGAAGCGCGGCCGGGAGGGCGCCGAGGCCACCGCCGCCTTCGACGCCGAGCAGCCCTTCACCGTCGTACGGGACCGTACGACGATGCTGCTGCCGACACCGGGCGCGACCCGGCGGGCCGTCGGGCTGCTGCGCGAGCACGGGTGCACGTCGGTGTGGTTCGGGGCGGCCGCGCCGCTGGGCCTGATGGCGCCGGCACTGCGGAAGGCGGGGGCCGAGCGGCTCGTCGCCACCACCCACGGCCACGAGGCCGGATGGGCCCAGCTGCCCGCCGCCCGGCAACTGCTGCGCAGGATCGGGGAGTCCACGGACACCCTCACCTACCTCGGCGAGTACACCCGCTCCCGGATCGCCGGCGCGCTGACGCCCGAGGCCGCCGCCCGGATGACGCAACTGCCGCCCGGCGTCGACGAGAAGGCCTTCCACCCGGGCAGCGGTGGCGAGGAGGTGCGGGCCCGGCTCGGACTGACCGAGCGTCCCGTGGTGGTGTGCGTCTCGCGGCTGGTGCCGCGCAAGGGGCAGGACACGCTGATCCGGTCCATGCCGCGCGTCCTCGCCGCCGAGCCCGACGCCGTCCTGCTGATCGTCGGCGGCGGCCCCTACGAGAAGGACCTGCGCCGCCTCGCCGCCGACACCGGCGTCGCCGCCTCCGTCCACTTCACCGGCGCCGTCCCCTGGTCCGAGCTGCCCGCGCACTACGGCGCCGGCGACGTCTTCGCCATGCCCTGCCGCACCCGCCGGGGCGGCCTCGACGTCGAGGGCCTCGGCATCGTCTACCTGGAGGCCTCCGCGACCGGCCTGCCCGTCGTCGCCGGTGACTCGGGGGGTGCCCCGGACGCGGTGCTCGACGGCGAGACGGGGTGGGTCGTACGCGGCGGCGACGAGGAACAGGCCGCCGACCGCGTCGTCACGCTCCTGGGCGACGCCGGGCTGCGCCGCCGCATGGGCGAGCGGGGCCGGGCGTGGGTCGAGGAGAAGTGGCGCTGGGACCTGCTGGCGAAGAGGCTGGAAGCTCTGCTGTAGTGCGAACCCGCACGCGCGGGCGGCGAAGCGGGGGCACCTCGGCAGGCGCCCCCTCCCGCTCGGCTACTTCGCGTAGATCGCCTCGACCTCGTCCGCGTAGTCCTTGGCCACCACGTTCCGCTTCAGCTTCAGCGACGGCGTCAGATGCCCCGACTCCTCGGAGAACTGAGCGGACAGCACCCGGAACTTCCGCACCGACTCGGCCTTGGAGACCGCCGAGTTGCCGTCGTCGACGGCCGACTGGACCGCGGCGAGCAGATCCGGGTCCTCCCGCAGCGACGCCGCCGTCGAACCGGCCGGCTTGCCGTTGTCCGAGCACCAGCGGCCGAGGAACTCCTCGTCGATGGTGACCAGCGCGCCCACGAACGGCCGCCCGTCGCCGACCACCATGCACTCCGCGACCAGCGCGTGCGCGCGGATGCGGTCCTCGATCACGGCCGGGGCGACGTTCTTGCCGCCGGCGGTGACGATGATCTCCTTCTTGCGGCCGGTGATCGAGAGGAAGCCGTCCTCGTCGAGGGTGCCGATGTCACCGGTGTGGAACCAGCCGTCGGCCAGCGCCTCGGCCGTCGCGTCCGGGTTGTTCCAGTACTCCTTGAAAAGGTGCTCGCCGTGCAGCAGCACCTCCCCGTCGTCCGCGATGCGCACCACGGAGCCGGGCAGCGGCTGGCCGACCGTGCCGATCTTCTGCCGGTCCCACGGGTTGAAGGCGGTGGCCGCGCAGGACTCGGTCAGGCCGTAGCCCTCCAGGACCGTGAAGCCGATGCCGCGGAAGAAGTGGCCGAGGCGCTCGCCCAGCGGGGCGCCGCCGGAGATGGCGTACTCGCCGCGTCCGCCGAGGACCGTGCGGAGCTTGCCGTAGACGAGCTTGTCGAAGACCTTGTGCTTGATCCTGAGGCCGAGGGACGGGCCGGACGGGGTGTCCAGGGCCCTGCTGTAGGCGATCGCCGTGTCGGCGGCCTTGTCGAAGATCCTGCCCTTGCCGTCGGCCTGCGCCTTGGCGCGCGCCGAGTTGTACACCTTCTCGAAGACGCGCGGCACGCCGAGGATCAGCGTGGGCCGGAACGCGGCCAGCTCGTCGGTGAGGTTCTTGATGTCGGGGACGCAGCCCAGCTTGATCGGCGCGATCATCGGCGCGACCTGCACCAGGCGCCCGAAGACGTGCGCGAGGGGAAGGAAGAGGAGGACCGAGCACTCGCCCGTGCGGAACAGCGGGCGCAGCCGCTCGACGACGTTGCCGCACTCCGCGAAGAAGCTGCGGTGGGTGAGCACACAGCCCTTGGGACGGCCGGTGGTGCCGGAGGTGTAGACGATGGTCGCCGGGTCGTCGGCCTTCGCGATCGAGCCGCGCTCCTCGACGGTCCGGTCCGTGACGTCCTGGCCCAGGCGCCCCAGCTCCTCCACGGCCCCGGCGTCGATCTGCCAGACGTGCTTGAGGGCGGGCAGCCGCTCGCGCACCGACTCGACGGCGGCGGAGTGCCCGGCCGACTCCACGACACACGCCGTGGCGCCCGAGTCGCCGAGGATCCACTGCACCTGCTCGGGCGAGCTGGTCTCGTACACCGGCACCGTGATCGCGCCCGCGCTCCAGATCGCGAAGTCCAGCAGGGTCCACTCGTAGCGCGTACGGGACATCAGCCCGACCCGGTCGCCCGGCTGGACGCCGGAGGCGACGAGGCCCTTCGCGGCGGAGCACACCTCGGCGAGGAAGTCGCGGGCGCTCACGTCCTGCCACACGCCGTCCACCTTGCGGGAGATGACGGCGACGTCCGGGTGCTGCGCGGCGTTTCTCCGGACGATGTCGGCCAGGTTTCCGTCCGTGGGGACCTCGTACAAAGCCGGAAGGCTGAACTCGCGCAAGACTGCTGCTCCTCATAAGGCGCCGGCGCCACGACGTTGTGCGATGCGACGGTGCGGTCCAAGGCTCGGGCAAGTGCTGAGGACAACTCATGCGGGATTCACATGTTGAAATCCAGAGCACGACTGGACTGCCCGGACGTTACCCCTCGGTATGGCTT
>NZ_BAABCQ010000127.1:0-23853 GCF_039539045.1 Streptomyces marokkonensis | reverse complement strand
ATGCAGGACCGATGCAAGATCAGTTCAAGATCCGCCGTTCGAAATCTGTCTTTCTGTGGGGTGACTCGGCATGAACCTGGAGCTCAGCGAGGAGCAGAGCGCCGTACGGCAGCTCGCGCGGGACTTCGTGGAGCGCGAGATCACCCCGCACGTCGTCGCCTGGGACCGCGCCGAGGAGGTGGACCGGTCGATCGTGAAGAAGCTCGGCGAGGTCGGCTTCCTCGGTCTCACCGTCGACGAGGAGTACGGCGGCAGCGGCGGCGACCACCTCGCGTACTGCCTGGTCACGGAGGAACTGGGCCGCGGCGACAGCTCCGTGCGCGGCATCGTGTCCGTCTCCCTGGGGCTGGTGGCCAAGACTGTCGCGGCCTGGGGTGACGAGGAGCAGAAGCGGCGCTGGCTGCCTGGCCTCACCTCCGGCGAGTACGTCGGCTGCTTCGGCCTCACCGAGCCGGGCACGGGGTCGGACGCGGGGAACCTCTCCACCCGGGCGGTCCGCGAGGGCGACGACTACGTCGTCAACGGCACGAAGATGTTCATCACCAACGGCACCTGGGCCGACGTCGTGCTGCTCTTCGCCCGTTCCACGGACGCCCCCGGCCACAAGGGCGTCTCCGCCTTCCTCGTGCCCACCGACACGCCCGGGCTGACCCGCCGCGCCATCCACGGCAAGCTCGGGCTGCGCGGCCAGGCCACCGCCGAGCTGGTGCTTCAGGACGTCCGCGTTCCCGCCTCCGCCATGCTGGCCCCCGAGGGCAAGGGCTTCTCGGTCGCCATGTCGGCCCTCGCCAAGGGGCGGATGTCGGTCGCGGCCGGCTGTGTCGGCATAGCCCAGGCCGCCCTGGACGCGGCCGTGCAGTACGCGGGCGAGCGCGAGCAGTTCGGCAGGACCATCGCCCACCACCAGCTGGTGCAGGAGCTGCTCAGCGACATCGCCCTCGACGTGGACGCGGCCCGGCTGCTGACCTGGCGGGTCGCCGACCTGATCGACCGCGGGCAGCCCTTCACCGTCGAGTCCTCCAAGGCCAAGCTGTTCGCCTCGGAGGCCGCGGTCCGCGCCGCGAACAACGCCCTGCAGGTCTTCGGCGGCTACGGCTACATCGACGAGTACCCGGCCGGCAAGCTGCTGCGCGACGCCCGCGTGATGACCCTCTACGAGGGCACCAGCCAGATCCAGAAGCTGGTCATCGGGCGTGCGCTGACCGGGGTTTCGGCCTTCTGATCCCTGCTGGAACCGGAACCGGAACCGGAAGTCGTCTGAGTACGAGCACTGAGTACGCCGGCGGATGTGGCGGGGGCCACATCCGCCGATCCTTGTCCCCATGAGTGACACACCGGTCAAGCAGCAGAGCACGGCGGCCTTCTACGGGCAGGCCGTGGCCTCGTTCGCGGTGGCGATGATCGCCACCGCCGTCGGCATCTACAACCTCCAGGCCGACGCCTGGGTGCGTGCCTTCCTCGCGGTCGCCGTCCTGTACCTGGTCACCTCGGCCTTCACGCTGGCCAAGATCATCCGTGACCGTCAGGAGGTCGGGCAGCTCGTGAGCCGCGTCGACCAGGCCCGGCTGGACAAGCTCCTCTCCGAGCACGACCCTTTCGAGAAACTGGGCTGACGTGCCGCGGACGCCGCCCCTAAGCGCCCGCTCAGCTTCGGCGGTATGGTGGTGCTCCTGTCACCGAGAGGGGCGAACAAGCGATGAGTACGGCGGCCGAGACGACGGGCGGCGACACCGAGCCGTGGGAAGAGGTCACCCCGGACGCGGCCCGGCGGCTCCTGGTCGCCGCCGTGGAGGCCTTCGCCGAACGCGGCTACCACGCGACCACGACCCGCGACATCGCCGGGCGGGCCGGCATGAGCCCGGCCGCGCTCTACATCCACTACAAGACCAAGGAAGACCTGCTCCACCGCATCAGCCGGATCGGCCACGACCGCGCGGTCGCCATCCTGCGGACGGCGGCCCGGAGTGAGGGCAGCGCCACCGAGCGGCTCGCCGACGCCGTGAGCTCCTTCGTACGGTGGCACGCCGGACGGCGCACGACCGCGCGGGTGGTGCAGTACGAGCTGGACGCGCTCGGCCCCGGGGCACGCGACGAGATCCTCGCGCTGCGCCGACAGTGCGACGCCGAGGTGCGCGGCATCATCGACGACGGTGTGGCGTCGGGCGAGTTCGACGTGCCGGACGTGAAGGGCACGACGCTGGCCGTGCTGTCGCTCTGCATCGACGTGGCCCGCTGGTTCAACGTGAACGGCCCCCGGACGCCCGACGAGGTCGGCGCGCTCTACGCCGACCTCGTCCTGCGGATGGTGGGAGCCGAAGCGTCCGGCGCCACTCAGAGGTAGTAGCGGGAGACCGACTCGGCCACGCACACCGGCTTGTCGCCGCCCTCGCGCTCCACGGTGAAGGCGACGGCCACCTGAACGCCTCCCTTGACGTCCTCGACGCCCGTGATCGCCGCCGTCGCGCGCAACCGCGAGCCGACCGGGACGGGGGAGGGGAAGCGGACCTTGTTGGTGCCGTAGTTGACGCCCATCTTCGCGCCCTCGACCCTGATCAGCTGCGGTCCGAAGAGCGGGAGCAGCGACAGCGTCAGATAGCCGTGCGCGATGGTGGTGCCGAACGGGCCCGAGGCGGCCTTCTCCGGGTCCACGTGGATCCACTGGTGGTCGCCGGTCGCCTCCGCGAACAGGTCGATCCGCTTCTGGTCGACGTCCAGCCAGTCGGTGTACCCCAGCTGCTCGCCCACCGCCGCCTTCACCTCGTCGGCGGATGTGAAGATCCTCGGCTCTGCCATGTCCCTGGCCTCTCTGCTCGCTCGACCTGTCCGTCCCACCCTAAGCGACTGCTTAGCATGGTCGCCCGCGAAGCCCGTGTCAACGGACCGGACGGGTCCACCGGAGTGACGGGTCGGTAGGGTTCGAGGAGTGCCTCAGATTCCCGAGAAGATTCACGAGCTCACGGTCGGCCAGCTCGCCGCGCGCAGCGGCGCGGCGGTCTCAGCCCTGCACTTCTACGAGTCCAAGGGCCTGATCACCAGCCGCCGCACTTCGGGCAACCAGCGCCGCTTCAGCCGTGACGCGCTGCGCCGGGTCGCGTTCGTGCGCGCCGCGCAGCGCGTCGGCATCCCGCTCGCCACGATCCGCCAGGCACTCGCCGAGCTGCCCGAGGGGCGCACGCCCACCGAGGACGACTGGGCAAGGCTCTCCGAGTCCTGGCGCTCCGAACTGGACGAGCGCATCAAGCAGCTGAACCGGCTGCGCGACCACCTCACCGACTGCATCGGCTGCGGCTGCCTGTCCCTGGACACCTGCGTCCTGTCCAACCCCGACGACGTCTTCGGTGAACGCCTCACCGGCTCCCGCCTGCTGGTGGAGCGCCGCGACTCCACAGCCCGTCGCGAGCGCGTGAGTCGCGCGCGCCGGCCGGAGCCGGGGCCGGAGTCGCAGTGCTGCGACTGACGGTCCGGTGATCCGGCCCGAGAACTGACCCCGGGCAACCGGCCCCGCCCCGGGCAACCGGCCCCGCCCCGGGCAACCGGCCCCGGCCCAGGACAGCCGGCCCGGGTCCGGAATACGGCCCCGCGTCACATGCCGCCCCGCTGCGCCGCCGCCCGCTCCGTCGGGCGGCGGCGACCGCCTGTCAAGCGACAGCGTCGGTCCGTCGGCCGGCGGCGACACCCTCGGTCGCTGGGCCGGCGATCGTGTCGGGCGACAGTGGCACCGTTGCCGTCGGTGCCGCCACGGGCTCCGTTCACACACGCCTGCACCATTCCCCCATGGTGCAGCGCGCCAGTGACAACACCCGTCGGCCGGCTACGCCGACATCAGCAGCCGTTCGCGCCGGGCGTCCGCCAGCGCGTCGGGGGTGAGGACGGGCCGCGGGACGAGGATTCCGCAGTCCGTGCAGACGGGACCGGCCGAGGGCTCGTGGTCCAGATCGTACTTCCAGACGAGGCGCTCCCCGTCGCACACCGGGCACGCGGTCCCCGGCTCGCGCTCCAGCGCGGAGATCAGGCCGCGCAGCACCTCCGCCAGTGGCCCGTCGGGATGGACCCGGGGGTCGTCGCACCAGGCGACACCGAAACCGCCCCAGGTCAGCCGGTGCCAGTCGTCCACGCTGCCCGGCCTGCGCAGTCCGTCGTGCTTCTCCTTCCTGCGTCGCTCGGCGAACCCGACCTCGTAGGCCAGCCACACCGAACGTGCCGCCTCCAGCTCCTCCAGTGCGGCCACGAGCCGCACCGGGTCGGGGGAGCGGTCCTCGGAACCGAACCCGGCCCGGGAACACAGATGGTCCCAGGTCGCCCTGTGCCCGTAAGGGGCGAACCGCTCAAGGCACTTGCGCAGCGAATAGCGCCGTAGCGCCAGGTCGCACCGTGGATCGCGGACCTGTCTCGCCAGACTCCGGAAACCGGCCATCGCCCTGCACCTCCGTCACACCTGCACCTGCACTTCGGTCACTTCGGCGTCGTCGTACGGACGTCGCCGAATAGACGTATCGACACGCGATTCGGCTCCATCCGATTTCCGATGCCCCTCATAAGCCGATCCACCGCTCAAAAAGTGACGCGTGTTCATCTTCCAACTCGGGGATACCGGCAGTAACGTCCGGCCCACCCCAGTCGGAGGAGCTGCCATGCCACGGCGCACCCCACGCAACGCCCTTGACAGACTGAGAACTCCCCGCGGCTTCCACGGGTTCCTGAAGGGCGCGTCCATATGCGCCCTCGTCGCCGGCCTTTTGTCGCCGCTTTCCCCCGCGATGGCTGGGACAACGGGCCTGACCTCGGAGGGAACCGCGGAAGCGGCCACCGAAAGGATCACGGAAAAGATTTCCGGCAAGATCCCCGGCAAGACCCCCGGCAAGATCCCCGCAGCGGTGGCGAACGACCATTGCGGCGGCCAGTGTTCCGACATCCTGCCGCCCGGCCAGAACGGCAACGCCACCCTCGCCCAGATCCTTCTCAACCAGGCCTTCGGCACCCAGCCCGCCCACGCCGAGGACCAGCTGGGTCCCTACGCCGAACTCGCCACCGGCTATTCGGGCCTTACCAACGACAAGATCAACAATTTCTTCAACGACGCCTCCTTCGGCGTCCCCGAAGGCCAGGTCGCCTCCACCCTCCGCCCCGCCGGCCGCGACGACGTGACCATCGTCCGGGACAGGAAGACCGGTGTGCCGCACATCACCGGCACCACCCGCTACGGCACCGAGTTCGGCGCCGGTTACGCGGCGGCCCAGGACCGGCTGTGGCTCATGGACCTCTTCCGGCACGTCGGACGAGGCCAGTTGACGCCCTTCGCCGGCGGCGACCCCGCCAACCAGGGACTGGAGCAGCAGTTCTGGCGCACCGCCCCGTACACCGAGGCCGACCTCGAGGCCCAGCTCGAGAGCACCGCCGCCAAGGCCGGTGAGCGCGGCGAGCTGGCACTGGCCGACGTGGACGCCTACGTCGCCGGCATCAACGCCTACATAGACGCCTCCGACAAGGGCCGCTACTTCCCGGGCGAGTACGTCCTGACCGACCACAAGAACGCCATCACCAACGCCGGCACCATCGAGCACTTCAAGCGCACCGACCTGATCGCGCTGGCCTCCGTCATCGGCGCGCTCTTCGGCGCGGGCGGCGGCGGCGAGGTCGCCAACGCGCTCTCACTGCTCGCCGCCCAGGAGAGGTACGGCGTGGCCGGGGGCACCGAGGTCTGGGAGTCCTTCCGCCAGCGCAACGACCCCGAGGCGGTCCTCACCCAGCACACAGGCAGCTTCCCGTACCTGCCCAAACCGGACGACCCGCAGGGTGCCGCCATCCCCGACGCCGGCTCGGTCCGGGCGGAACCGTTGGTGTACGACCGCACGGGCGGCGCGGCCGGTCCGAGCGCGACCGGCGCCTCCGCCACGGCGGCGGACGCGGCCGTCACCTCGGCCCGGCGCGGCATGTCCAACGCCCTGGTCGTCAGCGGCGAGCACACCGCGAGCGGCCACCCGGTCGCCGTCTTCGGCCCGCAGACCGGCTACTTCGCGCCCCAGCTCCTCATGCTCCAGGAGATCCAGGGTCCGGGCATCAGCGCCCGTGGCGCCTCCTTCGCGGGCCTGAGCATGTACGTCGAACTCGGCCGCGGCCAGGACTACGCGTGGAGCGCGACCACCTCCGGCCAGGACATCATCGACAGCTACGCCATCGAGCTCTGCCAGGACGACCACCACTACCTCCACCGCGGCACCTGCACGCCGATGGAGAAGATCGAGCGGAAGAACGCCTGGAAGCCGACCGTCGCCGACTCCACCGAGGCCGGCTCCTACACGATGCGGGTCTGGCGCACGAAGTACGGCCCGGTCGAGTACCGCGCCACGGTCGACGGAAAGAAGGTCGCCTACACCAGTCTGCGCTCCTCGTACATGCACGAGGCCGACTCGATCATCGGCTTCCAGATGCTGAACGACCCGGATTACCTGGACAGCCCCGAGCGCTTCCGGAGCGCCGTGCAGAACATCAACTACACCTTCAACTGGTTCTACGCCGACTCCGAGCACACCGCGTACTACAACAGCGGAGACAACCCGGTGCGGGCGGACGGGGTCGACGCCGACTTCCCGGTCTGGGCGCGTCAGGCGTACGAGTGGCAGGACTGGGACCCGGACGCCAACACGGCCCGCTACACGCCGGCCTCGGCCCACCCCCAGTCGGTCGACCAGGACTACTACGTCTCCTGGAACAACAAACAGGCCGAGGACCACACCTCGGCCCCCTGGGGCAACGGCTCCGTCCACCGCGGCAACCTGCTCGACGACCGTGTCGGGAAGCTGGTCGCCGACGGCGGTGTCACCCGGGCCGAGCTGGTGCGGGCGATGGCCGAGGCCGGCCTCGCCGACCTGCGGGCCACGGACGTCCTGCCCGACCTGCTGAAGGTGATCGACTCAGCGCCGGTGACCGACCCCGCGGCCAGGACGGCCGTGGACCGGCTGAAGGCGTGGCGTGCGGCGGGCGCCCTGCGCACGGAGACCTCGGCCGGCTCGAAGGAGTACGCCCACGCCGACGCGATCCGCACCCTGGACGCCTGGTGGCCACTGCTGGTGAAGGCCGAGTTCGAACCCGGCCTCGGCAGCGACCTGTACACCGCCTTCACCCGCAACCTCCCCGTCGACGAGTCCCCGTCCGGCGCCCACGGCCCGACCGGCGCACACGCCGGAAGCGCCTTCCAGTACGGCTGGTGGAGCTATGTCGACAAGGACATCCGGTCCGTGCTCGGTGAGGCCGTCGAAGGGCCGCTGGCCCGCGAGTACTGCGGCGACGGCGACCTCGCCGCCTGCCGGGACACCCTGGTCTCCACCCTGAAGGAGGCGGCGGCCCGGACGCCCGCCCAGGTCTATCCCGGCGACGACAGCTGCTCGGCGGGCGACCAGTGGTGCGCCGACTCGGTGATCCACCGCACCCTCGGTGGCATCAAGCACGGCGGCATCGGCTGGCAGAACCGGCCGACCTACCAGCAGGTCGTGGAGTTCACGTCACACCGGTGACCGGCCGGCCTCACGGTCACCGGTAGAGGAGGTACTGGCGGCGCGTCCTGCGGAACGCCGCCAGTTCCCTCTCCCAGCCGCCCACCACCTCGTCGGTGTCCGCGCCCGCGTCGATCATCGTGCGCACCCGCGTGGAGCCGGTGAGCTTGTCGATCCAGTTGTCCGAGCGCCAGGCGAAGCCGTCCCAGGTCCGCTTCGCGGTCACCAGGAGGGCGATGCCGGTGCGCACCGGGTCGAAGGCGGCCCGGTCGTGCACATGGAGCTGTACGCCCCCGACGGTCTTCCCCTGGAACTTGGAGAAGGTGGGCGCGAAGTACGCCTCCCTGAAGCGCACGCCGGGCAGGTCGAGTCCGTTCGCGGCGGCGGCCCAGCGCCCGTCGACGCCCTCCGCTCCGAGCAGTTCGAAGGGGCGGGTGGTGCCGCGCCCCTCCGACAGGTTGGTGCCCTCGAACAGACACGTGCCCGAGTAGACGAGGGCGCACTCCGGTGTCGGCATGTTCGGGCTCGGCGGCACCCAGGGCAGCCCGGAGGCGTCGAAGAACTCCGAGCGCTTCCAGCCCGACATGGTCACGGTCTCCAGCGGCACCGGCGCCGTCAGGAACTCGCCGTTGAACAGCCGCGCCAGCTCGGCGACCGTCATGCCGTGTGCCTGCGCGATCGGCTGCCGGCCGACGAAGGTCGCGAACTCCTTGTGCAGGACGGGGCCGAGGGCCGCCCGCCCGGTCACCGGGTTCGGCCGGTCCAGGACCACGAACCGTTTGCCCGCGAGCCGGGCCGCCTCCATGCAGTCGAACAGCGTCCAGATGTACGTGTAGAAGCGCGCGCCGACGTCCTGGATGTCGAAGACGACGGTGTCCACGCCGGAGGCCGTGAAGATGTCGGCGAGCGGCTGCCCGCTCTTCAGGTAGGTGTCGTAGACCGGCAGCCCGGTGGCGGGGTCGTCGTAGCGGCCCTCGGAGCCGCCCGCCTGCGCGGTGCCGCGGAAGCCGTGTTCGGGGCCGAAGACGGCGGTCAGGTCCACACGGTCGTCGGCGTGCATGACGTCGACGATGTGGCGCACGTCCCGGGTGATGCCGGTCGGGTTGGTGACGACGCCGACCTTCTGTCCGCCGAGGAGGGCGTAGCCGTCGTCGGCGAGGTTCTCGAAGCCGGTGCGCGGCCGGCGGCCGCCGTGGCCCCCGGGCGCAGCCTGCGCCGTGCCGGTCGTGGCGGCGGCGGTGGTGGCGGCCGTCACCGCGGCCGTCGTGGCGAGCAGGGACCGTCTGGACAGCGTCATGCGGTGACCTCCGTGATCGCGGCGGGTGTCATGCGCACGCACGCTAACCCGCGCCCCCTGCCGCACGGAACGAGTCGAACCGCGTTTCACCTCTTCCGTCGCACATACCGACTGGTTAGTCTGGCGCTGCAACGGGGAGTGAGCAGCGCCCGAGCCGTGTGTCGAAGGAGACCGATGGTGGAAGCCGTGCACAATGCCGGAGTCGTCGTCACCGGGGCGGGAGGCGGCATCGGAGCCGCGCTGGCCCGCCGCTTCGCGGCCGATGGCGCCCGGGTCGTCGTCAACGACCTGGACGCCGGCCGGGCCGGGGCCGTCGCCGACGAGATCGGTGGCATCGCGGTCCCGGGCGACGCCTCCGCGATCATCACCGAGGCCCGCGACGCGCTGGGCGGCACGGTCGACGTGTACTGCGCCAACGCGGGCGTCGCCTCCGGGGGCACGGAGGCGGCCGACGAGAACGTCTGGGCGCTCGCCTGGGACGTCAACGTCATGGCACACGTACGCGCGGCACACGAGCTGATCCCCGACTGGCTGGAGCGCGGCAGCGGCCGCTTCGTCTCCACCGTCTCGGCAGCCGGACTGCTCACCATGATCGGCGCCGCGCCCTACAGCGTTACCAAGCACGGTGCGTACGCCTTCGCCGAGTGGCTGTCCCTCACCTACCGCCACCGCGGGATCAAGGTCCACGCCATCTGCCCGCAGGGCGTGCGCACCGACATGCTCACCGCGAGCGGCAGCGCGGGTGAACTGGTGCTCCGGCCCACCGCGATCGAGCCGGAGGACGTCGCGGACGCGCTCTTCAAGGGCATCGACGAGGACCGCTTCCTGATCCTGCCGCACCCCGAGGTCGCCGAGTACTACCAGGCCCGCGCCGTCGAGCCGGACCGATGGCTGCACGGCATGAACCGGCTCCAGCGGCAGTGGGAGGAGGCGACGGCCCGGTGACCGGCTCCCGCTACGCGGCCAAACCCTGGCTGGACCTGCTGACCGACGCCCAGAAGGCCCCGCTCGACTCGGACCCCTCCCTGGTGCACGCCCTGCGCCGGGCCGCCGCCGAGGCCCCCGACCGCGCCTTCCTCGCCTACTTCGACGGCCGCCTCACCTACCGCGAGGTGGACGAGCTGAGCGACTCCGTCGCCGGTCACCTCGCCGCGCGCGGCCTGGAGCGCGGCGAGCGGGTCGCGGTCCTGTTGCAGAACTCCCCGCACTTCGTGCTCGCCGTCCTCGGCGCCTGGAAGGCGGGCGCGGTCGTCGTCCCCGTCAACCCCATGTACAAGTCGGGGGAGGTCGGCCACGTCCTCGGGGACGGCGAGGTGGCCGCGCTGATCTGCTCCGACCGGGCCTGGGAGTCGTACCTGCGCGAGACGGCGGCCCACTCACCGGTGCGGATCGTGCTCACGGGGTGCGAGCTGGACTTCCAGACCCGCCAGGACGCGCGCGTACTGAACTTCGAGCGGCCGCCCGCGGCCACCGACGCCGACGACCTCGCGGAAGCGGCCCGCGCCGGACACGAGGCCCCGGCCGGCCGTGACCCCGAGCCCGGCGACACCGCGCTCATCAGCTACACCTCGGGCACCAGCGGCACACCCAAGGGCGCCACCAACACGCACCGCAACATCATGTACAACGCCGAGCGGCAGCGCACCGGACTCGGCCTGCCCGACGCGCCGGTCTACTTCGCGCTGGCGCCGCTGTTCCACATCACCGGCATGGTCTGCGAGCTCGGCGCCTGCCTGAACAGCGTGGGCACGCTCGTCCTGGCGTACCGCTTCGAGACGGGCGTCGTGCTCGACGCCTTCGCCGAGCACCGGCCGCACTACACCGTAGGCCCGTCCACCGCCTTCATGGCGCTGGCCGCCCACCCGTCCGTCACCCGCGAGCACTTCGCCTCCTTCGCGAACATCTCCTCCGGCGGCGCCCCGCTGCCGCCCGCCCTGGTGGAGAAGTTCCGCGCGGGCTTCGGGCCGTACATCCGCAACGGCTACGGACTCACCGAGTGCACCGCCCCCTGCGCGTCCGTCCCGCCGCACCTGGAGGCGCCCGTCGACCCGGTCTCCGGGACCATCGCCGTCGGCGTGCCCGGCCCGGAGAGCGTCGTCCGCATCGTCGACGAGCAGGGCGCGGAGGTGCCCTTCGGGGAACAGGGCGAGATCCTCGTCGGCGGCCCGCAGGTCGTCCCCGGCTACTGGCGGCGCCCCGACGCCACCGCCGAGACCTTCCCCGGCGGCGAACTGCGCACCGGCGACATCGGCTTCATGGACGCCCAGGGGTGGCTCTACGTCGTCGACCGCAAGAAGGACATGATCAACGCCTCCGGGTTCAAGGTCTGGCCGCGCGAGGTCGAGGACGTCCTCCACACCCACCCGGCGGTGCGCGAGGCCGCCGTCGTCGGCGTGCCCGACGGGTACCGCGGAGAGACCGTCAAGGCGTACATCAGCCTCCGTCCGGGTGCCGTGACGGACCCGGACGCACTTGCCGCGTACTGCGAGGAGAGACTGGCCGCGTACAAGTACCCGCGCCAGGTGGAGATCCTGCCCGACCTGCCGAAGACGGCGAGTGGGAAGATCCTCCGTCGGGAACTGCGTTCCCGTACGCACCAGGACGGACAGTGAACGGACACTGAAAACGGAAAGGCAGGTGACGGCAGTGCCCAGGACCACGGACGGGGACGGCACTCCGGTGCCGCAGCGGCTCCTGGCCGCCGCCACCCGGCTCTTCGCGGAGCAGGGCTACGACCGCACCTCGGTACAGGAGATCGTGGAGGCGGCCGGCGTCACCAAGGGAGCGCTGTACCACTACTTCGGCTCCAAGGACGACCTCCTCCACGAGGTCTACGCGCGCGTGCTGCGCCTCCAGCAGGAACGCCTGGACGCCTTCGCGGACTCCGACGAGCCGGTCGGGAAGCGGGTGCGGGACGCGGCGGCCGACGTCGTCGTCACCACCATCGACAACCTCGACGACGCGTCGATCTTCTTCCGCTCCATGCACCAGCTGAGCCCGGACAAGAACAAGCAGGTGCGCGCGGAGCGCCGACGCTACCACGAACGCTTCCGGGCGCTCATCGAGGAGGGCCAGCAGGCCGGCGTCTTCACCAAGGAGACACCGGCCGACCTGGTGGTGGACTACCACTTCGGCTCCATCCACCACCTGTCCACCTGGTACCGCCCCGACGGCCCACTCAGTCCGCAGGAGGTCGCCGACCACCTGGCCGACCTGCTGCTGCGCGCACTGCGACCGTGAGGGGGCGCCCCCCCCCGGCCCGGGGGGCGCCTCTTCGAGCACAGGAACTTCATGGGTTCGACGTACTTCTTGGGCCAGACGTACTCCGTGGGCTAGAGGTACTTCTTGATCTCCCGGCGTGCCAGCGAGCGCTGGTGGACCTCGTCCGGGCCGTCGGCGATCATCAGGGTCCGAGCACCCGCGTAGAGCTCGGCCAGCGGGAAGTCCTGGCTCACGCCGCCCGCGCCGTGCAGCTGGATCGCCCGGTCGATGATGCCGACCACCGCGCGGGGCGTGGCGATCTTGATCGCCTGGATCTCGGTGTGGGCGCCCCGGTTGCCGACGGTGTCCATCAGCCAGGCGGTCTTGAGTACGAGGAGCCGCAGCTGCTCGACGGTGACCCGGGCGTCCGCGATCCAGTTGTGGACCACGCCCTGCTGGGCCAGCGACTTCCCGAACGCGTCGCGGGACACCGCCCGCCGGCACATCAGCTCGATCGCCCTCTCGGCCATGCCGATCAGCCGCATGCAGTGGTGGATGCGGCCCGGACCGAGGCGGGCCTGGGCGATGGCGAAGCCGCCGCCCTCCTCGCCGATCAGGTTCGACACCGGCACGCGTGCGTGGTCGAAGGTCACCTCGGCGTGACCGCCGTGGTAGTGGTCCTCGTAGCCGAAGACCCGCATGGCCCGGTCGACGGTGACGCCCGGCGTGTCGCGGGGGACCAGCACCATGGACTGCTGGCGGCGGATGTCCTCGCCGTCCGGGTCGGTCTTGCCCATCACGATGAAGATCCGGCAGTCCGGGTTCATCGCCCCCGAGATGTACCACTTGCGGCCGGTGATGACGTACTCGTCGCCGTCGCGCTCGATCCGCGTGGTGATGTTCGTGGCGTCCGAGGAGGCCACGTCCGGCTCGGTCATCGCGAACGCCGAGCGGATCTCACCGGCGAGCAGCGGCTGGAGCCACTGCTTCTTCTGCGCCTCGTCGGCGAACTGGGCCAGCACCTCCATGTTCCCGGTGTCGGGCGCCGCGCAGTTCGTCGCGGTGGGCGCCAGCTGCGGGCTGCGGCCGGTGATCTCGGCGAGCGGCGCGTACTGGAGGTTGGTGAGGCCGGCACCGTGCTCGGCGTCGGGCAGGAAGAGGTTCCACAGGCCCTGGCGGCGGGCCTCGGCCTTCAGGTCCTCCACGACCTGCGGGGTGTCCCAGGGGGAGGCGAGACGGGCGCGCTGCTCGTGGGCGGTCTGCTCGGCCGCGTAGACGTGGTCGTCCATGAAGGCGAGCAGCCTGGCGCGGAGTTCCTCGGTGCGTGCGTCGAACGCGAAGTCCATTGCGGATCAGCCTTCCTGGAGGGTGGTCAGGCCGTGCTCGATGAAGACGGGGACGAGATCGCCGATGCGGTCGAAGCCGCGGCCGACCGTCCGGCCCAGCGTGTAGCGGTAGTGGATGCCCTCCAGGATCACGGCGAGCTTGAACCAGGCGAACGCCGTGTACCAGGCGACGGCGGACACGTCGCGCCCCGAGCGTGCGGCGTAGCGCTCGATCAGTTCGGCGGGGGTGGGGTGGCCGGGGGCCTGCGCCGTGGTGGAGACGGGCGAGTCGGGCATGCCGAGCGGGCTGCTGTACATCACCAGCAGGCCCAGGTCGGTGAGCGGGTCGCCGAGGGTGGACATCTCCCAGTCGAGGACGGCCCCGATCTCGTCGTGTTCGCCGCCGATCAGGACGTTGTCGAGGCGGTAGTCGCCGTGCACGACGGTCGGGGCGGGGGAGCGGGGCAGCTCCCGGCCGAGCGTGGCGTGCAGCTCGTCGATGCCGGCCAGGTCGCGGTTGCGGGAGGCGTCCAGCTGCTTGGCCCAGCGTCGCAGTTGCCGGTCCAGGAAGCCCTCGGGACGCCCGAAATCCGCGAGGCCCACCTCGGCGGGGTCCACCGCGTGCAGTTCGACGAGCGTGTCGACCAGGTTCAGTACGGCCGCCCGGGTGCGCTCGGGGCCGAGCGGGGCGAGCTGTTCGGCGGTGCGGTACGGGGTGCCCTCGACGAACTCCATGACGTAGAAGGGCGAGCCGATGACCTCCTCGTCCTCGCAGAGCAGAACGGGACGCGGTACCGGTACGTTCGTCGGGTGCAGGGCGCTGATGACGCGGTGCTCGCGCTTCATGTCGTGCGCGGTGGCCAGGACATGGCCGAGCGGGGGGCGTCGTACGACCCAGCGGGCGCCACCGTCCGAGACCGCGTAGGTGAGGTTCGACCGTCCGCCCTCGATCAGCCGGCCGGACAGCGGGCCGGTCACCAGGCCGGGCCGCTCGCGGTCGAGCAGGCCGCGCAACCGGTCGAGATCGAGTCCGGGCGGGTGGTCGGGGCTCATCATCGCTCCTACGGGCAGGTGAACAGTACCCGAGTCATGATGCCGACCAGTCGGTATGCCGTCCAGTAGGGGGACGGAACGTGATCCGTGCCACGGAGATCCCCGCCACCGCAGACTGACAGCTCCCGGCGTGGGAGCGCGGGGAGCTGTCGCGGGGGCGCGTGGAGGTGTGGGGGAGGCGCGGGGGTGTGGGGTGCGCGGGTGGTGGGGCGCGGGTCAGTGGTCGTCCCAGTGGCCGTCGTGCGGGGCGTGTCGGTGGCCGTCGTGGAGGTAGTCGACGTGGTCACCGTGGCGTACGCGAGCGTGCCCGCAGCCCTCGCCGTGGCGGTGGTCGTGGCTCTCGTGCGGGGTGTGCCCGGCGGGCTCGCACTCGTCCCAGTGGCCGCCGTGCTCGCGGTGCAGGTGGCCGTCGTGCGCGTAGTCGACGTGGTCGCCGTGGGGTACCTCGGCATGGCCGCACTGCGGACCGTGGGCGTGGTCGTGAGCGGTGTGTTCCTGGTGAGGAGTGGTCATGACACTCACCTTAACGGTGCATATCCGGACATTCAGCTTGTGTGGTGTCCGGGTACCCCGGAGGCGCGGAGCCATGAAGGCGATCAGTCGCACCCGGTGGTCCGGCGCGTCCTAGAGGACGAGGAACGCGCCGCACACCGCCAGCGCCACCGTGCACAGGGCTGCCGCCGTCGCGTACGGCGGGGTCAGGGCGTGGGGTCTGTTCGCCGAGGCAAGGGTACGGATGCGGTCGTGGGCGATGGCCAGGAAGGCCAGCCAGAGGGCGCAGCACAGGGCGGTGCCGACGACCGTGGCGGGGGTGGCGCCGCTGTGCAGCGCGGTCTTCCCGGCGAGTACGGCGACGACGGTGCCGGAGAGGGTCGTGCGGCGCCAGGCGAGCCGGGTGCGCTCGGGCTGGAGCCCGGGGTCGCGGTCGGGGCCGGACGGGCCGGCGCCCGCGTCTGCGCCCGAGTCGGCGTCGGCGCCCACGCTCAGCCCTCCCATCCGACGAGGACCACGACCACCATCGCCACGGCGACCACGGCGACGACCAGGCCGAGCAGGGCCGGGAAACGGGAGACGGGGAGGTCCTCGCCGCGGCGCATGGCCCGCTCGCAGCGGACCCAGTGGTTCACGGCGCGCAGTGAGCACAGGACGCCGGCCGCGAGCAGTGCGAGCGCGAGGCCCACCCGCCAGCCCCAGCGCAGGTCGGGCAGGAACTGGTCCACCGCGAACCCGCCGCCGATCAGGGCGAGGGCGGTGCGCAACCAGGCCAGGAAGGTGCGTTCGTTCGCCAGTGAGAACCGGTAGTCGGGGGTGTCGCCCTCGCGCCGGATCTCCTCGGGTGCGAACCAGAGCCGGGCGTTCCGCACGAATTCGATCACCCGGGGACCCTATCGGGCGGGGGCGGATGCCTGCGACGGCCCAGGTGGGGCCGGGGGTGCGATGCCTGCGACGGCCCAGGTGGGGCCGGGGTGCGATGCCTGCGACGGCTCACGTGGGACCGGGGGTGCGTCCCGTGACCCCGGTGGAAGACGTCACCTCCGCCAAGCCCGCAGCAGCGCGTACGCCGCCAACCCGTCCGGCACCCACTCCCACTCCCCGAGCCGCCGTTCCAGCTCCACCTCCGTGAGGAAACCGTGCCACGCCACCTCCTCCGCCTGCGGCGTCACCGGCCCCTCGCAGCGGACTTCGTAGACCGCCGACCACCAGGTCCGTCCGGCGCCGTCGTCGTACAGGAACTTGAAGAGGT
The DNA here is from genome assembly GCF_039539045.1 of Streptomyces marokkonensis. NCBI lineage: Bacteria > Bacillati > Actinomycetota > Actinomycetes > Kitasatosporales > Streptomycetaceae > Streptomyces > Streptomyces marokkonensis. The sequence goes on along the minus strand of NZ_BAABCQ010000127.1, from coordinate 7,743 downwards.
ACTCCGGGCGCGGCAGCCCCGCCACCCCCAGTTCCTCCTCCGCCTCCCGCAGCGCGGCGTCGTCGTAGGACTCGCCCGTGCCCACCACCCCGCCGACGAACATGTCGTGCAGGGAGGGAAACACCAGCTTCGTCGCCGTGCGGCGGTGGACGAAGACGCGTCCCAGGGCGTCCCGGGCCCACACGAACACGCACCGGTGACGCAGCCCCCGGGCGTACACGTCGCCCCGCCGGGCCTGCCCGGTGACGCGGTCGTTCTCGTCGACGATGTCGAGGATCTCGTCAGCAGCGCTCATCCGCCCATCCAAGCAGCGGCCGCCCGCTCGGCGCCGCCGCAAGCCGTGCGTGTGCCCGCCCGCACAGCGGCCGCGCTCAGCGCCGTTGCGGGTCCCGCGCGTGCCGGCCCGCAACAGCGGCTGCCCGCTCAGCGCCGTTGCAGGTCGTGCGCACGCCCGCTCGCACCCGTCCCCTGCGGCATCGCCGGATGCAGGCCCAGTAGGACGATGCCCGTCACCACCGCGGCGAGCCCGCCCGCCTCCCACGCCAGCGCCCCGGCGTCGGCCCGCAGCCGGTCGCCGAGGAAACCGACCCCGCAGGCGATGCCCGCGAGCGGCTGGGTCGCCGTCAGGGCGGGCAGCGACCTGCGCAACGGTGCCGTCTCGAAGGCGCTCTGGACCAGGATCAGGCCGGTGACGCCGAGCACCACGACCGCGTACGGCTGCCAGCCGGTCAGCAGTTCCGCCGGGCCGCCCGCCAGGAAGCGCCGGCCGCTGACCCGGGTCAGCGCGTCCTGCACTCCGTACGCCAGTCCGGCGGCCACGGCCAGCAGCGTCGGTCCCCAGGTCAGACGGCAACGCCCGGCGCCCGCCGTGAGCAGGACGGACAGGCCCAGCATTCCCCCGACGATCAGCCAGTGCCGTACCGGGTCGGTCACCGTGCTGCCGCCCCGCGGCTCGCCCGCCACGAGGAACGCGGTGACCCCGCCCGCGAGCAGCACGAGACCGGCCCAGCCCTGGCGACCCAGCCGCTGCCGGGTCTGCACGCGGGAGAGTGCCAGGGCGAAGAGGAGATTCGTGGCCAGCAGGGGCTCCACGAGAGTGAGCTCGCCGCCGCCCAGAGCGAGCGCGCCCAGCACCATGCCGACCACCATCAGCCCCATGCCGGCCAGCCAGCGAGGCACCCGCACGAGGTCCAGCAGGAGGCGGGGGGAGAGGAAGTCGCCCAGCGGAGCGTGCTGGGCCGCGTTCTGCTGGAGGGCGAAACCGAAGCCCAGGCAGCATGCGGCGCTCACGGCGAGAACCAGAACCAGAACCGACACGCTGCGTACCTCGATCGTCAGTCGGGTCACGGGTGCGTAGGGGCCGACTCTAGTAGCGGCGGGTGGGGCCCGCCGGGCGAGCGTCGCATCCGGGTGGTGGGGCAGGGGCAAGGCACGGCGGCGTCTGACAAGTTCCCTTGTTGCCAGGCGAGTTGACGCCCGTAACGGGTCTCCGGGCATTGACGGAAAGCGTTGGCTGCCGGTTTGCTGTGCGTGATCAGTTCATGGCAGGCCGGCTACGACGACCAGCGCGTCGCGTGAGGAAGTTCCCGCGGTGTCCCCACCTCCGCCTCCCCTCGGCCGCGCGCGCAAACGTGCGGCCCAGGCCTTCGACGACGCCCTTGACGACGCCGAACTCGTCGCAGCGCGACTCGCGCTGGCACAGGGGCGGTGGCAGTCCACCCGCTCCCTGCTGGTCCACACGGGTGACGACTGGGACCGCCGGGGGCACCGGGTGACGGTCCTCGCCAACGAGCCCTACTGCGCCGCCTGGGCTCGCGAGTGGCTGCTCGCCGAGCCCGATTCCGCCGACGCGTCCGTACTGCTCGCCCTCGCCCTGGTCCACCGGCCCCTGCGCGGCAAGGAGAAGCCCGCCCCGGTCCGGGAGATGTGCCGGAAGGCCGCCGGGCTCGCGCCGGACGATCCGACGCCCTGGCTCGGGCTCCTCCTGCTGGAGCGTTCGCTGGGGACCGACGAGGAGGTCGTCCGGGTCTTCGACCAGGTGCGTGGGCGGCACGCCGACCACCACCACGCCCATCAGCTGATGGTGGCCCGGCTCGCCGAGCGCGGCGGCGACGGCGGTCCCGACCCGTCGCACGAGGTGTACGACTTCGCCAACTGGGCCGCCGACCAGGCTCCCGCCGACTCCCCGCTGGCCATCCTCCCGGTCGTCGCGCACGCCGAGCGCTACCGTGTCCTGGCCGCCGCCGGGCACGAGTCCGCCGACCCGAACACCTCCGGCCACTGGTCGGGCCGCCGCGCCCGGCTGGTGATGAAGGCGGCCTTCGACTGGTGGCTGGAGTGGGAGCAGGACGGCCATCCCCGCCGGCTGATCGACCTCAACTTCCTCGCCCACGCGAAGTCCTGCGAGGGCCGCGGCGCCGAGGCCGCCGCCCTGTTCCACCGCATCGGCGAGCACGCCACGCCCGCCCCGTGGTCGTACCCGGACCGCGCCCCGTACCCCGCCTTCCGTGCCGCCCGCGCGAGCGCGCTCGGCGCGCCCTGACACCCGATCGACTCACTCGTCCTACTCGGCCCGCTCGATCCGCTCGATCCAATCGTCCTACTCGATGCACTCGTCCTACTCGACTCACCGGACAAGCACGGCAGACCCGACGACCGCGACGCACAGGAAAGAAGGACGTCCTCCGATGACCACGGGCAGTTCGCGCACGAGCGGACCCAAGAGCGACGGCGGCATCAGCACCTTCAAGGGGCAGGAGCGGGCGCTGCGCACCGACCGGCTGGGCACGGGGGGCCTGCTCCTGTCCGTCCTCGCCGCCACCGCCCCCCTCATGGTGGTCGCCGGGGTCATGCCCACCACCTTCGCGGTGATGGGCATCGTCGGGCAGCCGCTGCTCTTCGTGCTGCTGGGCGTGGTACTGATCCTCTTCAGCGTCGGGTACGCCGAGATGAGCCGGCACGTCCACAACGCGGGCGCCTTCTACGCGTACATCTCCCGCGGGCTCGGAGGCACCGCCGGCGCGAGTGCCGCCATGGTCGCCCTGGTCGCCTACAACGCCCTCCAGGTCGGCATCTACGGCATCTTCGGCTTCGAGGTCTCCGGGCTCCTCGCCACCTACGCCGACCTGGAGGTCGCCTGGTGGATACCGGCGCTGCTGGCCGTGCTCGCGGTCGGCACGCTGGGCCGGCTGAAGATCGACGTCAACGCGCGCGTGCTGGGCGTGCTGCTGCTCATCGAGGTCGTGCTGGTCGTCGTGTTCGACATCGCCGCCGTCACCGACCCGGGCGCGCAGGGACTGTCGCTGCACGCCTTCAACCCGGACACCCTGACGGGGGCGGGCGTCGGGACCGCGCTGTGCTTCTGCATCGCCGCCTTCCTCGGCTTCGAGCAGGCGCCCGTGTACGCCGAGGAGACCAGCCGGCCGCACGTACTCGTGCCGCGTGTCATGTTCCTCGCGGTGGGCGGGGTCGCGGTCTTCTTCGCGTTCAGCAGCTGGGCGCTGACCGTCGCCACCGGACCCGACGAGATCGTGGGGACCGCGCGGGAGCAGAGCGCCGGGCTGCTGTTCTTCCTCACCGAGGCGCGGCTCGGCGGCGCCTTCACCGACGTCCTGCACGTCCTGTTCGTGACCGGCATGTTCGCCGCCCTGCTCAGCTTCCACAACGTCGTCGCCCGGTACGCCTTCGCCATGGGGCGCGAGGGACTGCTGCCCGCCGCTTTCGGACGCACCAGCGGCTCCAGCGGCGCGCCCGGCACCGGCTCGCTGCTCCAGACCGCAGTGTCCGCACTCGTGGTCGTCGGCTTCGCGATCGCCGACGACAAGCCGAACGGTGACCCGACCCAGCCCGTCCTGCACCTGTTCACCTGGGGCGGCAACATCGGTGCCCTCGGCGTGATCGTGCTGATGGCCGCCGCCTCGTTCTCCGTCGTCGTCTTCTTCGTACGGCGCGGCGCCGCCGGCGCCCAGGGCGTGCGGCTGGCCGCCTCCACCGTCGCGGGCATCGCCCTGCTGGTGATCGCCGGTTACACGGTCAAGGACTTCGACGTCCTCGTCGGCGCCGGTCCCGACTCCTCGCTGAGCTGGGTACTGCCCGGCATCATCGGCCTCGCCGCGATCGCCGGCCTGGTGCAGGGCCTGCTCCTGCGTTCCCGCGCACCCGAGCGGCACGCCCGTATTGGCCAGGGCAACGAGGCGTTCCAGCTGGACAAGGAGGCGTCCTCCTGAATCCCACTGCGACGGCGAGCCGCGGACGGCCGTGTGACCCGGGAGCCGTAGGGTCCCCGGGGCACACAGGCGTCGTGCGGCTAAATGACGAGTGAGAGGAGCAGGACCAGAGCCCCCGCGACCACGGAGATGATCGTCTCCATGACGGACCAGGTCTTGATGGTCTGCCCGACGTTCAGTCCGAAGTACTCCTTCACCAGCCAGAAACCGGCGTCGTTGACATGGCTGAAGAAGAGCGAGCCCGCGCCGATGGCCAGGACCAGCAGGGCCGCGTGCGTCGTCGACATGTCGGCCGCCAGCGGCGCGACCAGACCGGCCGCCGAGACGGTCGCCACGGTCGCCGAACCGGTCGCCAGCCGGATCGCCACCGCGATCAGCCAGGCCAGCAGCAGCGCCGGGATCGACCAGTCCTCGGAGATCTGCAGGATCATCTCGCCCACGCCGGAGTCGATCAGCGTCTGCTTGAAGCCGCCGCCCGCGCCGACGATCAGCAGGATGCCCGCGATGGGCGCGAGTCCCGTCTCGACCAGGCCGGAGAGGCGGTCCTTGCCGAACCCGGCCGGACGCAGCAGCGTGAAGATGCCGACGATCACGGAGGCGAGCAGGGCGATCAGCGGGTTGCCGATCACGTCGAAGGTGCGCTGAACCACGTTCTCCGGGTCGTCGACGATGATGTCGACGAGCGCCTTGGCCAGCATGAGCACGACCGGCAGCAGGATCGTGGCCAGGGTGGCGCCGAAGCCGGGGCGCTTCTCCAGGTCCTCGGAGGCGCGCTGCGGGATCATGCGGTCGGGGGCCGGGACGTCCACCCAGCGGGCCGCGTACTTCGAGAACAGCGGACCGGCGATGATCACCGTCGGGACGGCGATCAGGACACCCAGCGCGAGCGTCACGCCGAGGTTGGCGCCGACCGCGTCGATCGCGACCAGCGGGCCGGGGTGCGGCGGGACCAGACCGTGCATCACGGACAGACCGGCCAGCGCCGGGATGCCGATGCGCATCAGGGAGTAGTTGCCGCGCTTGGCGACCATCAGGACGACCGGGATCAGCAGGACGATGCCGACCTCGAAGAACAGCGGCAGTCCGATGACGGAGGCGATCAGCACCATCGTCCACGGCATCGACCGCGGGGTCGCCCTGGCGAGGATGGTGTCCACGATCTGGTCGGCGCCGCCGGAGTCGGCGAGCATCTTGCCGAGGATCGCGCCGAGCGCGATCAGGACGCCGACACCCGCGACGGTGGAGCCGAGTCCGCTGGTGAAGCTGGTGATGACCTTGTCCAGCGGCGCCCCGGCGAACGCGCCGAGCGCCAGCGACCCGATGGTCAGCGACAGGAAGGCATGCAGCTTGAACTTGGTGATGAGCAGGACGATGACGGCGATGCCCAGGAGCACGGCGATGCCCAGCTGGGCATGGCCGGCCGAGGTGATCGGCTCGACGGTGTCCGCTGCCAGCACCTCGACGCTGAGTCTGGTCACGGTGGATCCCTTGCGGTAATGGGGGGTTGGGGGGAGGACGGGGCCGTGTCCGCGGGTGGCGGCACGACCCCGGGGGAGGGTGTGGGGGAAAGGCCGGTGGCTACTGCGCCGGCTCTGGGAGATCCCTCAGGGCGTTCGCCGCCCGTTCGGCGATCTCCTCCGGGGCGCCGGCGACGTCCACCGCGACTCCCGCCTCGTCCGGCTCCAGCGGCTGGAGCGTGGCGAACTGGGAGTCGAGCAGGGCCGTCGGCATGAAGTGCCCCTGCCGGTGCGACATCCGGTCCTCGATCAGCTCGCGGCTGCCCGTGAGATGCACGAAGACGACACCGGGAGCGGCGGCCCTCAGCCGGTCACGGTACGACCGCTTCAGCGCCGAACTGCTCACCACCCCGCCGAGCCCCGCCCGCCCGTGCGCCCAGCCGCCGATGGCGTCCAGCCAGGGCCCGCGGTCCTCGTCGGTGAGCGGGGTACCGGCCGTCATCTTGGCGATGTTGGCCGGCGGATGGAAGTCGTCGCCCTCGGCGTAGGGAACGCCGAGCCGGGCCGCGAGCAGGGGACCGATGGTGGTCTTCCCCGTGCCCGCTACGCCCATGACCACGACGACGTGGGGGGTGTGCAGTCGCTGCATCGCACTCTCGCTGTCTGCTGTCTTCGTCGACACGTGATGTCGACGTAACTGAAACCCATTAGGTACGACGAATTCAAGAGTCTGTGACATATAAGTCTGACTTTTTGTTCCCGTGACGCGCCCCGTACGCTGAGTGCATGAGCACACCGGGTCGAGGGCTGCACGGCCGCGTACTGGACACCCTCGGCCCCGCGATCACGGCGGGCGAGTACCCCGCGGGCAGCGTTCTGCGCACGGACGAGCTGGCACAGCGTTTCGAGGTGTCACGCTCCGTGATGCGAGAGGCGGTCCGGGTGCTGGAGTCCATGCACCTGGTCGAGTCGCGCCGCCGCGTGGGCGTGACCGTCCTGCCCGAGTGCGAGTGGAACGTCTACGACCCGCAGGTCATCCGCTGGCGCCTGGCCGGCGCCGAACGCCCGCGGCAGCTGCGCTCCCTGACCGTGCTGCGGTCGGCCGTCGAACCGGTGGCGGCGGGCCTGGCGGCACGGCTCGCCACGCCGGAGCAGTGCGCCGAACTGACCGAGTGCGCGCTCGGCATGGTCGCCAACTCGAGCGGCCACCAGCTGGAGCAGTACCTCTTCCACGACGTGGCCTTCCACCGCGTCGTCCTGACCGCCTCCGGCAACGAGATGTTCGCCCGCCTCGGCGGCGTCGTCGCCGAGGTCCTGGCCGGCCGCACCCACCACGACGTGATGTTCGAGGACCCCGACCCGGCCGCAGTCACCCTGCACGTCCAGGTCGCCGAGGCGGTCCGCGCGCGGGACGCCGAGCGCGCCGAGCGGCTCACCAGGGAGATCACGGTCGGGGCGCTGCAGGAGCTGGACATCCTGGCGCCGTAGCGCGCGGACGGGGTCTGGGCGGGAGGCTACGAGAGGAACTCCCCGTCGACGTACACCCACGCCCCGCCGACCCGCTCGAACCGGCTCCGCTCGTGCAGCGAGCCGCCGCGGTAGGACGCCCGGAAGGTCACGGTCCCGGCAGGGTGGAAGGCGGTCCCGTCGGTCGTGTCCAGGATCTCCAGACCGGTCCACCGCATCCCGGGATCGAGGTCGAGGCGCTCGGGGCGCGTCCTGGGATGCCACGTCCGCAGCAGATAACCCGCGTCCAGACGCCCGAAGGCGGTGTAGCGCGAGCGCATGAGGGCCTCGGCGGTCGGCGCGGAGGCTTCCCCCGCGTGGAAACGGCCGCAGCACCTCTCGTACGGGTCGTGCAGTCCACAGAGGCAGGAAGGGGTGGTCATGGGAGCTATTGTGCCCGCTCCAATTCCCTTCCGAAAAAGCCGAAGACCCCTGCTCAGCAGGGGTCTTCACTGGTGTCCGAGGGGGGACTTGAACCCCCACGCCCGATAAAGGGCACTAGCACCTCAAGCTAGCGCGTCTGCCATTCCGCCACCCGGACAAGGTGTCTGTCG
>NZ_BAABCQ010000126.1:0-23875 GCF_039539045.1 Streptomyces marokkonensis | reverse complement strand
GGCCGTATTTGGTGCGCGCCCGCCAGGACCCCGTCTCGGTGAGCTTCGGGTGGCGTCGGATCTCGACGCGCCAGCCCTGGTCGTCCGTCAGATGGAAGTGCAGGACGTTGAGTTTGTGGGCCGCCATCAGGTCCAGGTAACGCAGGACGCCTTCCTTCGGCATGAAGTGCCGGGCGACGTCCAGCATCATCCCGCGCCAGGGGAAGCGGGGCGCGTCCTCGACGCGGCCCAGCGGCAGCCGCCAGGAGCGCCCGGGAAGCGGCGCGCGCCGGAAGGCGTCCGGGCCGAGCAGTTGCCGAAGTGTCTGAGCGCCCCAGAAGAGGCCGGCCGGACCGCCACCCGCGAGGTCCACGCCGGCCGGTGTGACATCGAGGCGGTAGCCCTCGGCGTCCAGCTCGCCGTCGAGGGACAGGCGGACGACGTTCTCGCCGCCCTTCTCCGGCGCGAGCGGCAGGCCGGTGGCGGCGCCCAGCGTGGCGCGCAGCCAGCGTTCGGTGCGATCCGTACCCTCGCCCGCCACCATCCCGGTGCCCGGGCCGAGCTCGAAGAAGCCGTCCTCCTGGGAGGTCACTCGCCGTGGCTGGGGAATCACGTCGATCCCGTCGATCCCGTCTGTCACGTCTGTCACGTCTGTCACGTCTGTCACGTCAGTCCTTTACCGCTCCGCCGAGGCCGGAGACGAGCCGTCGTTGCACGAGTACGAAGAAGACCAGCACCGGAATCGTCATCACCGTCGAGGCGGCCATCACCCCGCCCCAGTCCGGGTCGTCCGGCTTGTAGAAGACCAGTAGTGCCATCGGCAGGGTCGACTGGGAGGTGTCACTGATGATGAACGACTTGGCGAACAGGAAGTCGTTCCAGGTCGAGATGAAGGAGAAGACGCTGGTGGCGACCAGCCCCGGGAAGACCAGCGGGAAAAGGATCTGCCACAGAAAGCGCCTCCGGCTGGCCCCGTCGATGTAGGCGGCCTCTTCCAGTGCCTCCGGCACCGCTTTCACGAACCCCCGCAGCATCCAGATCGCGAACGGCAGCGAGAAGGCGATGTGGGGCAGGATCAGCGAACCCAGCGTGTTCAGCTGGCCGAAGTCCCGCATGAGGAAGAACAGCGGGATCGTGAGCGCCTCCACGGGCACCATCTGGGCCACCAGGAACATGATGAGCAGGGTGGTCCGGAAACGGAACCGGAAACGCGTCACCGCGGTCGCCGCGAGGAACGCGATGAGCGCCGAGGCGATCACGACCGTGCCCGCCACGAGCAGGCTGTTGAGGAAATAGCGGCCGAATTCCTGCTGCCCGAAAACACGCCGGAAGGAGTCGAGCGACGGCGCCAGGGTCCATGGCCGCGGCTCGGTCGACTCGACCTCCCCGGCCGGTTTGAAGGCGCTCAGCACCATCCAGTACAGCGGGAAGGCCACCACGACCGAGATCAGCAGTGCCGACGCCTCGGCCGCCAGCCGCCACGGACGGCGCACCCGCACGCGCGGAAGATTCACAGCTCCTCCCCCTGGCGGCGCAGCAGCCGCAGGTAGACCAGCGTCACGGCGAGCAGGATCAGCAGCATCACGACGCCGATCGCGGAGCCGAGGCTGTACTGCGAGGACGCGAAGGCCTTCTGATAGGCGTAGACGTTGAGTACGAGGTTCTGGCCGGCGATCCCGCCGCCGTTGGTCATGACGTAGATCTGGGTGAAGACCTTGAAGTCCCAGATGACCGACTGGATGGTGACGACCACCAGGATCGGCCGGAGCATCGGGGCGAGCACCGAGCGCCAGATGCGCCACTGCGAGGCGCCGTCGAGCGCGGCGGCCTCCAGGACCTCCGAGGGGACGGCCCGGATGCCGGCGTAGACGGTGACCATGACGAACGGGAAGGAGCACCAGACCACTTCGAGCAGGACGAGGGCGAAGGCGCTGTAGCGCCCGTACGTCCAGGAGTGGTCGCCGAGACCGAGCATCCGGTTGACCGGCCCGAAGTCCGGGTCGAACAGCAGCAGCCACACCGTCGACCCGGTGACCGCGGGGGTCGCCCAGGCTCCGAGGGCGGCCAGCATCAGCGCGAGCCGGGGCAGGGCGCGCACGCGCGTGAGCAGCACGGCGAGCGCGCACCCGACGGCCAGCGTCGACACCACGCAGGCCGCCGCGAACACGACGGTGGCGAGCAGCACCCGCCAGAACTGTGCGTCCCCGAACAGCTCGGCGTAGTTCCCGAACCCCTTGAAGGTGGTCGGCTCTCCACCGGACACCTGTGCCTGGGTGTACTCCAGGAAGGAGATCAGTCCGAGTTGGTAGACGGGGTAGACGAGCAGCCCGCCGAGGACGACGAGAGCGGGGGCGAGATACAGCCAGGGCGTACCGGAGGAGCGCCCGTAGGGGCGCGGGGCCCCGTTGGACTTGCGGCCACCGCCGCGGGGGCGCGACGGGCCACGGCCGACCCGCGGCCGCTCACGCACCGCGCCCCCCGAGCTGGAAGGCGACACACTCATCCCGCGGAGCCGAACGCGTCGTCCATCTTGCGGGCCGCGTCCCCGGCGGCGCCGCCGACGTCCTTCTTGCCGCTGACCACCTCCTGGAACATGGTCGGCAGCACCTGCGAGGAGTCGATCGTCGCCCACGCGGCCGAGGCCGGCACGAACTCCGTGCCCGCGGCGAGGGTGTCGACGAACGGCTTCACGAACGGCTCCTCGGCCGCGACCCGCTGCCGTACGTCCGTGAAGGTCGGCAGGAAGCCCATCGCGTCGAACATCTCGCCCTGCGTCTCCTTCGACGCGAGCCGCTTCATCAGGTCGACGGCGAGGGTGCGGTGCGAGGTGCTCTTCAGGACGCCGATGTTGTTGCCGCCCGCGAAGGCGGGGGCGATCGAGCCGGACTTCACGCCGGGCAGCGGCACGACCGCGTACTTGCCCTTCGCCTTCCCGGCGTCCACGGCCTGGCGGCTGAAGTCGCCGCCGATCGCCATGGCCGCCTTGCCGGAGGCGAACGCGGTGACGGTGTCGTTGCCGCCCATGCCGGCGCACTTGGCGGCGGGGCAGTTGTCGTCGCCGAAGAGCGACGTGTACGCCTTGATGCCCTTCTGGGCGGCGGCGCTGTCGATCGCCGAGGCGTACGAGCCGCCCTTGCCGGTGGCGAGTTCGCCACCGTTGGCCCAGATGAAGGGCATCGCGCCGTAGGTGTAGGCACCGCCCACGGCTATGCCGTAGAGGTCGGGCTTCGCGTCGCGGATCTTCTTCGCGGTGGACGCGAGTTCGTCCAGCGACTTGGGGGCCGCGAGGCCGAGTTCGTCGAAGACGTCGGTGCGGTAGTACAGGGCGCGGACGCCGACGAAATAGGGGGCGCCGTAGATCTTGCCGTCCACGGTGACGGACTGCCGGGCGGTGGGGTCGGTGTCCTTGGCCTCGTCCCAGGCGCCGAACTCCTCGGTGATGTTCAGGAGTCCGCCGTCCTTGACGTAGCCGGCGGTGTCGGTGTTGCCGTACTCGATGACGTCGGGGGCGCTGTCGGGGTCGTTGAAGGCGGCCTTGATGCGCTGGGCGCGGGTCTCGACGGGGATGTACTCGACGTCGACCTTCGTGTCCTCGTGCGCCTTCTCGAAGTCGGCCAGGACGGCGTCGACGACCTTTTCCTTCGGCTTGGTGTTGACCTCCTGGAAGAGCCAGACGCGTAGCGTGCCGCTCTTCTCGTCCTCGCCGGAGGAGGAGTTGTCGGACGTCTGGGGGGCGCAGGCCGTCGCGGTGACGACGGCGGCGGCCAGCAGTACGGCCAGGCGGGGGGCGAGCTTCATGGAGTGTTTCCTCCGGGCGTGCGTTGCAACATATGCAATGACGGTTTCGCTCTGCACAACATCCAGGAGGTTATGGAGTACATGAACATGTCCACAAGAGGTCTCAACCACTTCGTGACAACACGAAGGCCCCCGGAGCGCGCGCGGGCACGTTCCGGGGGCCTTGGGAACCTCGGTCGGGGGGAGCCTGGGCTGTTACTTCTTCTTGTCGCCGCCCTTGCCCTCGTCGCCGCCGCCGGTCATGGACTCGTAGATCTCCTTGCACATCGGGCAGACCGGGTACTTCTTCGGGTCGCGGCCCGGCACCCAGACCTTGCCGCACAGCGCTACGACGGGCGTGCCGTCGAGAGCGCTCGCCATGATCTTGTCCTTCTGGACGTAATGGGCGAAGCGCTCGTGGTCACCGTCACCGTGGGAGGTCTGCGGCGTCGGCTCTACGAGGGTCCCCGTACCAGTCCCGCGCTCGGGCTCGAGAGTGCTCATGCATGCCAGGGTACTTAAAGCCGGGGTACTGCAGCTCACACCGGCCGGCGCCGTCCGCCCGGTCGGAGATCAGTTGAGCGAGGGGTCGTCCGGATACGTCGCGACCATCGCCAGATCGCCCCGCTGGCGGCGCAGGACCGCACGCCAGAGTCTCGCGGGGACCGGACAGGACACGTCGCCGGGCTCGGACTCGACCACGTACCAGGCACCGTCCGACAGCTCGCCCTCCAGTTGCCCGGGGCCCCAGCCCGCGTAGCCGGCGAAGATGCGCAGCGCCCCCAGGGCGGGGGCGAGCAGCTCCGGCGGCGCCTCCAGGTCCACCAGGCCGATCGCGCCGTGCACCCGGCGCCAGCCCAGCGGTCCCCGCTCTCCGGCCGCCCCGCCGGGGACCACGGCGACGCCCAGGGCGGAGTCCAGCGAGACCGGGCCGCCCTGGAAGACGACGCCCGGCTCGCCGGTCAGGTCCGCCCAGTCCTCCAGGATGTCGCCCACGCCGACCGGCGTGGGACGGTTGAGGACGACACCGAGGGAGCCCTCCTCGTCGTGGTCGAGAAGGAGCACCACCGCGCGTTCGAAGTTCGGGTCCGCCAGGGCGGGCGTTGCCACGAGCAGCCGCCCCGTGAGCGAGGACACCTCGGTCATGCCTGACATGATCCCGCATGTTCCCCTCCCGTGGGGAGGCAATCGGGGGCACGGGGGTGAGCACACGCGCGCGCACGCGCCGAGGCCGTGACCCCCCGTGCGCGCCGGGGAACGCCGCGTGTTGTGACGAACCCATGACGTTCTCCGACCCCGCACAGGCTTACTGAAGGGGGGTACAAGGCGATTACCCTTTCCCTTTCGGCCCCTGCCCAACCCCCACGGAACGCGAGATTCATGACCGTCAACGGCGCTGATGACGTACTGCTTGTCCACGGCGGAACCCCGCTGGAGGGCGAGCTCCGGGTCCGCGGTGCGAAGAACCTCGTGCCGAAGGCGATGGTGGCCGCCCTGCTGGGCAGCGGGCCGAGCCGGCTGCGCAATGTGCCGGACATCCGCGACGTGCGGGTCGTACGCGGACTGCTGCAACTGCACGGGGTGACCGTCCGCCCGGGTGAGGAGCCCGGCGAACTGGTGATGGACCCGACCCACGTGGAGAGCGCGAACGTCGCCGACATCGATGCCCACGCGGGCTCGTCGCGCATCCCGATCCTGCTCTGCGGCCCGCTGCTGCACCGCCTCGGGCACGCTTTCATCCCGGGTCTGGGCGGCTGCGACATCGGCGGCCGGCCCATCGACTTCCACTTCGACGTGCTGCGGCAGTTCGGCGCGACGATCGAGAAGCGTGCGGACGGCCAGTACCTGGAGGCCCCGCAGCGGCTGCGCGGTACGAAGATCAACCTGCCGTACCCGTCCGTCGGCGCGACCGAACAGGTGCTGCTGACGGCCGTGCTGGCCGAGGGCGTCACGGAGCTGTCCAACGCGGCCGTGGAGCCGGAGATCGAGGACCTGATCTGCGTTCTGCAGAAAATGGGCGCGATCATCGCCATGGACACCGACCGCACGATCCGCGTCACCGGTGTGGACGAGCTCGGCGGCTACACCCACCGTGCCCTCTCGGACCGCCTGGAAGCCGCCTCCTGGGCCTCCGCGGCGCTGGCGACCGAGGGGAACGTCTACGTCCGGGGCGCCCAGCAGCGCTCGATGATGACGTTCCTGAACACCTTCCGGAAGGTGGGCGGTGCCTTCGAGATCGACGACGAGGGCATCCGCTTCTGGCACCCGGGCGGTCAGCTGAAGTCCATCGCCCTGGAGACGGACGTGCACCCCGGCTTCCAGACGGACTGGCAGCAGCCCCTGGTGGTCGCCCTGACGCAGGCGACGGGCCTGTCCATCGTCCACGAGACGGTCTACGAGTCCCGTCTCGGCTTCACCTCCGCGCTCAACCAGATGGGCGCCCACATCCAGCTCTACCGCGAGTGCCTGGGCGGCTCCCACTGCCGCTTCGGCCAGCGCAACTTCCTGCACTCGGCCGTCGTGTCCGGGCCGACCAAGCTGGAGGGCGCCGACCTGGTCATCCCCGACCTGCGTGGCGGCTTCTCGTACCTCATCGCCGCTCTGGCGGCCCAGGGCACCTCCCGGGTGCACGGCATCGACCTGATCAACCGGGGCTACGAGAACTTCATGGACAAGCTCGTGGAACTGGGCGCGAAGGTCGAGCTGCCGGGCAAGGCGCTCGGCTGACGGCAGCCACCCGCGCCGACGGCGCGCGGACGCGAAAGGGGCGGCCACCCTCAGGTGGCCGCCCCTTTCACATCAGGGTCACTTGCCCTTCGCGGCTTCCTTGAGCTTGGAGCCCGCGGAGACCTTGACGCTGTAGCCGGCCGGGATCTGGATCGGCTCGCCGGTCTGCGGGTTGCGGGCGGTGCGAGCGGCACGGTGGGTGCGCTCGAAGGTCAGGAAACCGGGGATGGTGACCTTCTCGTCGCCCTTGGAGACGATGTCGCCGACAACCTCGGCGAACGCGGCCAGCACGGCGTCGGCGTCCTTGCGAGTCACCTCGGCGCGGTCGGCCAGCGCGGCCACCAGCTCACTGCGGTTCATGTTGTTACTCCCGTGTTCTTCTTGCCGTTGAGGCGTGCCACGCGGCGGAGCCGCATGTTGGGCACAGCGATGCCGATGCTGCCAGGGTCCTCGGACACTCCCCGGACCCGGGTCGGTCTTCAGACCCTCGCGCCCAGGGAGGCATCCTGCCTCCACCTGCGGCGGTAAAGCCAATCCGGCACCCCCAGGAGTCGTGAGAACACCCTTGGGAGTCACACGAAGAGAGGGCCTGAGCCTTGCGCAACCCTAGAGGGCGATCCGAGGCCCCACATCCCGCGACGCGCCGGAGGGGCGGCCCGCCGTGGTGATCCTCACCACCACGTCACAGACCGCCCACACCACGTCCGGGAACCCGCCCGGCCGCTCGATATGTCCTACGCCACCCCTGCGGGTGTCCTACGCCACCACTCCCGCGGCCTTCGCCGCGTCCCGCACGGCGCCCGCGACGGCACCGGCGACCTTGTCGTTGAAGACGCTGGGGATGATGTAGTTCGGGTTGATCTCGTCCTCGGTCACCACGTCCGCGAGGGCGTGCGCGGCGGCGAGCATCATCTCGGTGTTGACCGTGCGGGACTGGGCGTCCAGCAGACCGCGGAAGACGCCCGGGAAGACCAGCACGTTGTTGATCTGGTTCGGGAAGTCGGAGCGGCCGGTGGCGACGACCGCGGCCGTCCGGCGGGCGACCGCCGGGTCGACCTCGGGGTCCGGGTTCGCGAGCGCGAACACGATCGCGCCGTCCGCCATGGCGGCCACGTCGTCCCCGTCCAGGACGTTGGGGGCCGAGACGCCGATGAAGACGTCCGCGCCGTGCACGGCCTCCTTGAGCGTGCCGGTGAGGCCCTCGGGGTTGGTGTTGTCGGCGATCCAGCGCAGGGCCGAGTCGGGCGCGGCGTCGACCAGGTCGGTGCGGCCGGCGTGCACGACGCCGTGGATGTCGGCGACGACGGCGTTCTTCACACCCGCGGCGAGCAGCAGCTTCAGGATGGCCGTACCGGCAGCGCCGGCGCCGGACATGACGACCCGCACGTTCTCGATGGGCTTGTCGACGACGCGCAGCGCGTTGGTCAGCGCGGCGAGGACGACGATCGCGGTGCCGTGCTGGTCGTCGTGGAAGACGGGGATGTCGAGGGCCTCGCGCAGCCGGGCCTCGATCTCGAAGCAGCGGGGCGCGGAGATGTCCTCGAGATTGATGCCGGCGAAGCCCGGGGCGATGGCCTTGACGATCTCGACGATCGCGTCGGTGTCCTGGGTGTCGAGGCAGAGCGGCCAGGCGTCGATGCCGGCGAAGCGCTTGAACAGGGCCGCCTTGCCCTCCATGACCGGCAGCGCGGCCTTCGGGCCGATGTTGCCCAGGCCCAGCACCGCCGAACCGTCCGTCACGACCGCAACGGAGTTGCGCTTGATGGTGAGGCGGCGGGCGTCCTCGGGGTTCTCGGCGATCGCCATGCAGACGCGGGCCACGCCCGGCGTGTAGATCATGGAGAGGTCGTCACGGTTGCGGATGGGGTGCTTCGACGCCATCTCGATCTTGCCGCCGAGGTGCATCAGGAAGGTACGGTCGGAGACCTTGCCCAGGTTGACGCCCTCGATGCCGCGCAGCTGTTCGACGATCTCGTCCGCGTGGGAGGTCGAGCCGGCGGCGATGGTGACGTCGATACGGAGCTTGTCGTGGCCGGAGGCCGTGACGTCGAGGCCGGTGACGGAGCCTCCGGCGGACTCCACCGCGGTGGTGAGCTGCGAGACCGCTGGCCCACCCGCGGGTACCTCCAGTCGGACCGTCATCGAGTAGGAGACGCTGGGCGCCGTTGCCATGGCCGACTTCCTCTGCTTTCACCGTGTAACTGCGTTGTGCCGTCCGATCGTCGCACCTACCACTGAGTACGTGGTAGCCACCCCGGATTGCGAACTTTGAGTTCGCGCGCCGCCCACCACCAGTGATGGCACTTTCGGAAAACTACTTCCACCATACGAGAAGCGTCGTGTCGACGGAAGAGGTGGACCGGCCCGGGAAAGAACCCGCGGGACGGGAATTGTCTTGCGGGGATCGTTTGTTACCTTGGACGTGGCACCGGCTCGATCCAAGCCCCCGGGCCCAACCTTCGTCGCTACGAGCGACCACTTGCCGCGAGGCGAGCATGGCGGGTCGGTGCCACCTAAACGAAGAAGGAACCGTACGGAGAACAAGTCGTACGAAGACGAGAGGCCCGCGCCGTCCCACGGCGCGGGCCTCTCGCACGTCCCGGTGCCTCAGTCGCGCAGCAGGTCCGGCACCCCCGCCGCGTCCGGCTCGTCCCGCTCGTAGGAGACGACCGTCAGCTGCTGGGTGGCCCGGGTGAGGGCGACGTACAGCACGCGCAGCCCGGCGGGCGACTCGTCGGCGATCTCGGCGGGCGAGACGACGACCGTGGCGTCGTACTCCAGGCCCTTCGCCTCCAGGCTGCCCAGCGCCACCACGCGGTCCCCGAGCCCGGCCAGCCAGCGCCGGGCCTCCTCGCGCCGGTTCATGGCGACCACGACGCCGACGGTGCCGTCCACGAGGTCGAGCAGCCGGGCCGCCTCGGCCCGGACCGTCCGGGCCGGGGAGTCCACCGCCACCGCGAAGCGCGGCTCCACGCCCGTCGAGCGGACGGCCGTCGGGGACGCGGAGCCCGGCATGGCGAGGGCGAGCACCTTGGCGGCCAGCTCGGCGATCTCGGCCGGGTTGCGGTAGTTGACGGTCAGCTCGAAACGGCGCCGCGGGCGGCTGCCCAGGGCCTCGTCACGGGCCGCCGCCGCCTCGTCGGGGTCGGACCAGGAGGACTGCGCCGGGTCGCCGACGACCGTCCACGTGGCGTGCCGGCCCCGGCGGCCCACCATCCGCCACTGCATGGGGGTGAGGTCCTGGGCCTCGTCGACGATGACGTGCGCGTACTCGGTTCGCTCCTGGGCGAGGCGCTCGGCGCGCTCCCACTGGGTCTCCTCGCGCTGCGGCATCAGCTCGTCCAGGCCGGTGAGCTGGTCCAGCGGGTCCAGCTCGCGCCGCTTACGGGGGCGGGCCGGGGTGCCGACGATCGCCTGGAGCTCGTCGAGCAGGGCGACGTCGTGCACCGAGTGACCCTCGCGCCGCAGCGAACGGGCCACCTTGCGGACCTCACCGGGGTTGAGGACGCGCCGCGCCCAGCGGCCCAGCCGCCGCTCGTCCGCCATGGCCGCCAGCACCGCGCCGGGGGTCAGCTCCGGCCACCAGGCGTCGAGGAAGGCGGTGAAGGAGTCCTCGGAGCTGACGTCCTCGTCGAAGGAGGAGCGCAGCTCGGCGGCCAGCTCGGGGTCGCTGTGCCGGGTGCCGGCGCCCGACCTGGCCCACAGGGCGTCCAGGAGGAGCCGGCGTGCGCGGGGGCGCAGCAGGTTGACGGGCGCGGTGCCGCCGAGGACGGTGCGGCGGATGCCGGCCAGCTCCTCGGCCTCCAGTTCGAGCCGCCGGCCGAAGGCGACGACCCGCAGCAGCGTCGGCGAGCCGTCCGGCTCCAGCGCCCCGCGCGCGGCCCGGCGCAGCACCCTGAGCATGCGGGAGGAGCCCTTGGCGCGGGCGGTGGCCGGGGAGTCGTACAGCGTGGCCTCGGCGCCGTCGACCAGCGAGCCGATCGCGCGGATGGCGACCTGTCCCTCCTCGCCGAGGGAGGGCAGGACGCCCTCGGTGTACGCCACAAGGAGCGGCGTCGGCGAGACGATCAGGATGCCGCCCGCGTACCGGCGCCGGTCCTGGTAGAGCAGGTACGCCGCCCGGTGCAGGGCGACGGCGGTCTTGCCGGTGCCGGGGCCGCCCTCGACGTAGGTCACGGAGGCGGCGGGGGCGCGGATCACCAGGTCCTGCTCGGCCTGGATCGAGGCCACGATGTCCCGCATGGAGTGCGTACGGGCCTGGCCGAGGGCGGCCATCAGGGCGCCGTCGCCGACCACGGCCAGTTCCTCGCCGTCCAGGCTCGCCCTGATCTCGGGCCGCATGAGGTCGTCCTCGACGCCGAGCACGCGCCGCCCCTTGGAGCGGATCACCCGGCGGCGTACGACTCGGCCCGGGTCGACCGGCGTGGACCGGTAGAAGGGGGCCGCGGCGGGCGCCCGCCAGTCGATGACCAGGGGTGCGTACTCCGCGTCCAGGACGCCGATCCGGCCGATGTGCAGGGTCTCGGCGATGTCGGCGGTGTTGTCGCCCCTGAGCGCGCCCTCGGCGGGTTCGACCGCCGTGTACGCGCCGTCCGGGCCCTTCTTGCCGTCCTTGCCGAGGAGCAGGTCGATCCGGCCGAAGAGGAAGTCCTCGAACTCGTTGTTCAGGCGGTTGAGGTGGATGCCGGCCCGGAAGACCTGCGCGTCGCGCTCGGCCAGCGCGCCGGGTGTGCCGACGTGGCCGCGCTGCGCGGCGTCCTGCATGAGGAACTCCGCCTCGTGGATCTTCTCCTCGAGGCGGCCGTACACCCGGTCCAGGTGTGCCTGTTCCACGCTGATCTCTCGGTCCCGTACGGAGTCCTCCCGTACGGAGTCGTGTACGGAGTCGTGTACGGCTTCCGCCGCGGCGCCGTGAACCGAGTCGACCGCCGAGTCCTGCTGAGCCTGTGCGGCCACCGGGCCCCCTTCTGACGTGCTGGGCAGCCGTCAAAGGTACGCCAAAGGGGGCCCCGGAAGCTACGGCCGTGCCGTCGGCGGGCCTACGCGTCCACCTCCACCAGCCGCTCGCCGTCGAAGGTCATGACCTCGAAGTGGTCGATCTCGTTGGGAGCGAAGGCGGCGCCGCCCTGCACGTAGAGGGGCTCCCCGCCCTTTTCGGCGGTGGTGTCCGGGATGCCGTACCCCCAGTCCGGGACCGACCAGGAGGTGACCGTCTCGCGTTCGCCGTTCTTGCCGACGGCGACCAGGGAGCACTTCTCCGGGCCCTTGAGATTCTTCAGTTCCAGGACCGCGTCGGTGCCCCAAACCTTCTTCCGCAGGGCCACGGTGGCGCTGACCCGGGTGGCCGGGTCGGTCGCCGTGACCCGGTCGGGCATCGCGGCGAAGGCGGACTCGGCGGGACCGGCGGTCGGCTGCGACGCCTCGGCCCCGCGGCCGCCGTCACCGTCTCCGCCGTCACCGCCCGTGGTCGCCACGGCGGCGAACGGGCCGCCGATGATCAGCGCGGCCGCGGTGCCCACCAGGTAGAAGTTGCGGCGTCGTTTGCTCGCGCGGCGCTCGGCGACCTCGTCGACGAGCCTCTCCGCCAGCCGCGGGCCCGGCCTCGCCGTCAGCGACTCGGCGATCGCGGGCGTCCCCGTCCCCGTCCCCGTGCCCATCCCCGCGCCCGTCCCCGCGCCCGTGCCCGGGAGGCCGGCGAGGGCGGCCATCATCGGCTCCATCCCGGCCAGTTCGTCGAGCTGCCGGGCACACCACTCGCAGGTGGCGAGGTGCGCCTCGAAGGCGGTCGCCTCCGCGTCGTCGAGGATGCCGAGGGCGTAGGCGCCGACGGTCTCGTGCTCGTTCGGCGGCGGTGATCCCTGCATGGGGACAGAATTACCCGTGTCCCCCGGGCCGAATCCACCGCCGAGCCCCTGGACTCCCCCGTACCCGCTCATCACGCCGTCACCCCCCGCTCCTCCAGAGCCAGCTTCATCGAACGCAGGGCGTAGAACACCCGGGAGCGAACGGTGCCGCTGGGTATGCCCAGTGTCCGCGCCGCCTCGTTGACGGTACGCCCCTTGAAGTACGTCTCGACGAGGACCTCCCGGTGGGCCGGGGTCAGGTCGTCGAGCGCGTCCGACAGCGTCATCAGCCACAGCGCCTTGTCGATCTCGTCCTCCGCGGGGATGACCTCCAGCGGCGACGGATCGACCTCCTGCGGCCGGGCCTGCCGACTGCGGTGGCCGTCGATGACGATGCGCCGGGCGACCGTCACCAGCCAGGGGCGTACCGATCCGGTCGCCCGGTTGAGCTGACCGGCGTTCTTCCAGGCACGGATGAGCGTCTCCTGGACGACGTCCTCGGCGCGCTGCCGGTCCCCCGCGACCAGCCGCAGCACATAGGCCAGCAAGGGGCCGGCGTGCTCCCGGTACAGGGCGCGCATCAACTCCTCGTCCGGTTCCGAGGACGCCCGGGACATGCGATGCCGGGCCCTCGCACCACGTTCACCGGCCACGACGGAATCCTTGCGCACGCCCACCTCCGGTGTCCGGGGGTTCCCCCAGTCGGTCGCTCGCCCATTCGGTACGGGCGCGAAGTGCGGGGTGTTCAAAGGGGGATGAGACTTTTCCCGGGACGGGGTGAGGAAGGGGGCGCCGCCGCACTTGTCGGGCGAGGCCCACGGGGCTACAGGGCTACAGGGCTACAGGGCTACGGGACTACCGGGCGAGGGCGGCCCGGCGGCGGTGCCGGGCGACGCGCTCCCGGTTGCCGCAGATCTCGCTGGAGCACCAGCGTCGGCGACGTCCCCGGGAGGTGTCGACGTACACGATCGGGCAGTTGTCGCCCTCGCACTGCCTCAGGCTCGCCCGCGCGACGGGGTCGGTGAGCAGCTCCACTGTGTCCCGGGCCAGAGCGCCGAGCAGCGCCGGGCACTCCGGCGGCCCGGTCAACTCCCGTACCAGCGAGCCGTCCTCGCCGTGCACCGCACGCGGGGCCGGGGGCGCGGTGACGGCCAGGCCGTTGACGCGGGCGAGGGCGAGGCCGTACGGGTGGGCGCCGGGCGCGGACCTGGAGCGGATCAGACGGGCGGTCCGGCCGCGCAGTTCACGGAAGGCGGCCAGCCAGGAGACGTCGGCGTGGGCCAGTGGGGTGCGGGGCGGGACGAGCCCGGACCCGGTGATCCAGGCACGCAGCGCCTCGACGGATTCGAGGCGTTCCACGGGGTGAGTGGTGGCGATGAGGTCCAGGCAGATCCGCCCGGTGTCGAAGCGCAGCTCGTACGGATCAGTGGCCGTACCCAGTGCCATGTTCCTGTCACCGCCTAGGGGTTGCCCGGTGGGGTGCGGGCTGGGGAGGGGAGCAGGTGGACCGCTCCCTCTACAGTGCCTGCCCGCTCCCGCGCCCGGAACCCCTCGTACCGCCCCACGATCGGAAGCCCAGACGTGCGCCCGCGCACCCGGACGGGCAGACGGATGCACGGGCGGACGGGCGGACGGGCGGACGGGCGGACAGAGAGGCGTTCGGGCGGCTTCCGGCGCCGCGCGTCACCCGTCCGTGTAAGCGGCGTCCGCGTACTTGGCGTCCGTGGCCGGGTCCAGCGCCAGGCGGTAGCCGCGTTTCACCACCGTCTGGATCAGCTTCGGCATGCCGAGGGACGTGCGCAGGCGGGCCATCGCCGTCTCGACGGCGTGTTCGTCGCGGCCGGTACCCGGCAGGGCGCGCAGCAGTTCGGCGCGGGCCACGACCCAGCCCGGCCGCCGGGCGAGGGCCCGCAGCAGGGCCATGCCGGCGGGCGGAACGGCCTTGAGCTCCCCGTCGACCAGGACCGCGTGCCCGCGGATCTCCACCCGGTGCCCGGCGACCGGCAACGCGCGGGCGCGGGCCGGCAGCTCCTGGCACAGCAGTTGGACGAGGGGGCCGAGCCGGAAGCGTTCGGGCTGGACCGTGTCGACGCCGTGCGCCTGGAGCGGCACCGCGGTCACCGGGCCGACGCAGGCCGGCAGCACGTCGTGACCGAACGCGGCGAGCAGTTCGGGCAGCATGCCGCGCTCCTCGGCGCGGGAGAGGAGGGACGCGGCGGCGGGCGCGCTGGTGAACGTCACGGCGTCCAGGCCACGCGAGACGGCGGCGTCCAGCAACCGGTCCACGGGCCCGAGGTCCACCGGCGGCAGCCACCGGTAGACCGGCACCCCGACGACCTCCGCGCCGCCCGCCCTCAGCGCCTCCACGAACCCCGGCAGCGGCTCACCGTGCAGTTGCAGGGCGATCCGCCGGCCGTCGACGCCCTCCTCCAGCAGCCGGTCCAGGACCTCGGCCATGGACTCGGAGACCGGCGACCACTCCTCCGTCAGCCCGGCGGCCCGGACCGCGCCCTTGACCTTGGGGCCGCGCGCGAGCAGCCGCACCGCGCGCAGCCGCTCCAGCAGTGCGTCACCCAGCCCCCAGCCGTCGGCGGCCTCGATCCAGCCCCGGAAACCGATGGCGGTGGTCGCCACGACGACGTCCGGCGCCCGGTCGATGAGCTGCCTGGTCGCGGCCAGCAGCTCGCTGTCGTCGGCGAGCGGCACGATCCTGATCGCGGGGGCGTGCAGGACGGCGGCTCCGCGCCGCTGGAGCAGCGCACCCAGTTCGTCGGCCCGGCGGGCGGCGGTCACGCCCACGGTGAATCCGGCGAGGGGACCGTGGGCACCCTTGTCCGGCTGCTGTTCGTCGTCCATCACTCTCGTCCCGGTCGTCGTACTGGCTGCACGGCGACCGAGCCTGTCAACGGTGCGTGACGGGCTCGGTTCCGCTTCATGTCACCAGTGTTACGTCATACCTCGGCGTAACCGAGCCGGGTTGTCTGCGGTGCCGGACCGTCCGGCGTCCTGGCGGCCGGACGGCGAAGGTATACCGCCCACGTGACGGCGAAGCAGACGGCGTAGTAGGCGAGGAAGGCGACGAAGGCACCGGTGCCCGAGCCGACGGAGAGGAAGGACTGCCGGAAGGCGAGGTTGATGGCGACTCCGCCGAGCGCGCCGACCGCGCCGATCAGCCCCATGGAGGCACCGGACAGCCGCCGCCCGTACGCCACGGCGTCCTCCCCCACCAACCCCTTGGCGAGTGCCCTGTTCTGGAAGATCCCCGGGATCATCTTGAACGTCGAGCCGTTGCCGAGCCCGCTGAGCACGAACAGCACCACGAACACGGTCACGAACAGCCCGAGCGACTCCGCCATGCCGGCCGCGACGAGCACGGCGGTGGCGGCGGCCATGGCGACGAAGTTCCACAGCGTGATCCGCGCGCCGCCGTACCGGTCGGCGAGTCTGCCGCCCAGCGGCCGGATCAGGGAGCCGAGCAGCGGCCCGATGAAGGTCAGGTACGCCGCCTGCAGCGGACTCCGCCCGAACTGGGTCTGCAGCACCTGCCCGAAGGCGAAGCTGTACCCGATGAACGACCCGAACGTGCCGACGTACAGCACGGCCATGGTCCAGGTGTGGGCGTCCCGGGCGGCGTCCTTGGCTGCCCCGGTGTCGTTCTTCACTGAGGCGAGATTGTCCATGAAGCGGGCGGCGAGGACGGCGGCCACCAGGATCAGCGGGATGTAGATGCCGAGCAGCACCCGGGGCCCGCCTCCCGCCCCGATGATCGCGAGCGCGGTCAGCTGGATGACCGGCACACCGATGTTCCCGCCCCCGGCGTTGAGCCCGAGCGCCCAGCCCTTCTTCCTGAGCGGGAAGAAGGCGTTGATGTTGGTCATGGAGGAGGCGAAGTTGCCGCCGCCGATGCCGGCCAGCAGCCCGACCAGAAGGAAGGTCGAGAAGGACGTCCCCGGCTCCATGACCACGAACGCCGCTGTGGTCGGCACGAGCAGCAGCCCGGCCGAGACGATCGTCCAGTTCCGTCCGCCCAAGACCGCGACGGCGAAGGTGTACGGCACCCGCACGACCGCCCCGACCAGCGTCACCACGGACGTCAGCAGGAACTTGTCGGCCGGCGTCAGCCCGTACTCCGGCCCCATGAAGAGCACCAGCACGGACCACAGCGTCCAGACCGAGAACCCGATGTGCTCGGAGAGCACGGAGAAGAACAGGTTCCGCCGCGCGACCCGCTCCCCCGTCTCCTTCCAGAAGGTCTCGTCCTCCGGATCCCAGTACTGGATCCAGCGGCCGCCAGGGACTGTCATGACGCCTCCACGGTGCTCCACGGCTCGGTCGCACCGACGGTAGGGAGGACGCGTTTCGGCCCGGTGGGGCTGTGGATGACCGCGAGGGAACGTCCCTCTCACCGGGCCCCGGGGCGGAGTGAGAGGACGTCGCCGTCAACCGTTCAGCGCTGCCAGCTGTGAAGAGGCTCACTGGCAGGGGAGTCTTGTGGCGGAAGCAGCTTGCCAGTGCCACATCAGGCAACGTTTGCCCTGTTGCGACGTGACGTACCGTTCGAATGCCGGCTCGGGCGGCGAGGTGTTGCAGGCAATGCGGTTGGCAGAACGAGTACGCGCCACGCGAGACCGATAACGCTGAAGCGTGACGCCTGCTGGTTCCACTACCGACGGGCGGTTTCCTGCACGCTGAGCAGCAACCCGTCCTCCATCACGGCAGTCACCACGCGCAAGTCCACGACGGAGCCGTCCACGATGTGGCGCTCCAGGAATCGGTACACCCCGGGGGTAATGCTGGTGACTCCCTCAACCTGGATCGACAAGCCAGGCTGGCTGCCGCCCGCACCGCGCAGGGATTCCCTCAGCGTCTCAAGGTCGAGGATCGCTCCACTTGTCGTCACGAGCACGAAGGACTCGTTGTGTGCGCCCAGAAATACGTCGAGGCTTTCGGCCTCTCCGTCCCTCAGCCACGCAGTCAGCTGGTCATGGTGTCGGGCCCAGAAGTTCTCGTTCATCCCCCAACTGTGGCAGTTGATGCCTACCGTCCGACGGGCAGGGAGCGGTATCACACCAGGGCGAACGTTGCCTGATGCGGCACTAGCCAGGCGTCCCGTCTCGCTTGCTTCGGCGGGCGAGGTTTCGGGTCTGCCCTTCGTGGATGTTGCTTGCCCACTCCCAGCCGGGTTTGGGCGATACGACCCGTGGGTCGCTGGACACCCGGGCGTCACGTAGGTCCTCCACGTACGCTCGATCCAGCTTGATCCTTGCGCGTACCTCCTCATCTCTGGCGAGGGACCCATGTCCGGGGATGAGGACATCGACGTCGTCCGCTACGCCCTCGAGCAGCCCCAGCCCGACCAGGTAGTCCTCAATCGGGTCAACGGTGTCGTCGAGCATGGGAACGAAGACATCGGAGAGCATGTCGCCGGCGATGAGAACTCGGCGTTCTTCGATCAACAGGGCCGCATGGCCCGGGGCATGCGCCGGATGCTCGATGATCCACACCTTGGGGCCGTCCCAGGGAAGCTGCGCGGTTTCAGCAGGCAGACCAGTGATCAGGCCGTACAGGTCGAGCGGTGTGTCCTCGGCGATTTCCGGCGGCAGCCCCTCGACGACGCCGGTCTTCCAGTCCGTGTTCGACAACACATCCTGCATGAAGTCCGCGCAGCGGGCTGTTCCGTAACGAGGCGCTTCGCCGAGTTCGGCGTGCCAGAGCACGTGATCCCAATCAGGATGCGTCGAGAACCCTGCCACCACGGGCCGGCCCAGCTCTCGAAGGTCGTTCGCCAGGCAGGTCATTTCGGCACCGGTAATGCCAGCGTCTACGAGTAGCACGCCGTCCCTGCCCTGCACGACAACGGTGTTGTTCTCGAGCAACTCACTCTGGTGGATCAGCACACCCTCGGCGACTTGCTTCAGCATGGGTCCCTCCCCGTTTGATGCCCGCACCCTGCCAGAGGGTCTGGCGCACATCAACACAACCGGACGGGGGCGCGTGACGGCGACTCTGCGGCGAGACCGTCCACGGAGGCTTCTTCAGGCGCCAACCCGCGTCAGCTGAGGACCCGGAGATGGCACTTCAGGTTGGAAGAGGCTCACTGAGACCCGCACACCGTGAACGTGCTGGTGAAGTGTGCCGATGCACAGCCGAGTCGTCGTAGCGGCTGTGTGACCGCTTTGGTGGCTCCCGAGGGATCGTTGGCCGCCTCCGCGTTCGCATAGTTGTTGGCCGTCGTGGTGAAGCCGATGGCCGCGCCGCCGATACTCACGACGCTCTTGGCCCAGACTCGCGGAGCGGTTCCGTATCCGCCGGCGTCCGGGTATCTGTTCACCTCGTCGAGCAGGCTCTTGATCCCTCTGTCCATCGGCGTCAGCTGGTCAGCGACTCCCGCTGACACCCGATGGAGGTCAGAGGGCTTGATGACGGGCGTGGGTCACGGTGCGACTGGTGTGACCGGTGCGGCCTTCTTCCAGATCACCATGTCGGTCACGCCCGACCGGGGCACCTCAGCAGGATCCCGTCACGAGCGCTTCGTTCCGTTCGGCCACAGCCGTGGCTTCCGTTTCGCCGCGAGGTCCTCGACCCAGCCGACCGCGAGGACCATCAGGCCGATGAGCGGCCAGACGAGGGCGAACATCCAGATCGTGTACGCGCCGTCGAGGGCGTTCATCGCTCGCTCGTTCTGCATGAACGGGAGCCGGTAGGCCAGGTCGATGATCGGGACCGTCGCCATGATCAGCAGGTTGTGCCACAGGTAGATGGTGACCGCGCGGTTGTTGGAGAGGGTGATCAGCTTGTCCCACTTCGCCAGCCGGCCGGGGAGTTCCTGCCACGACGGGGAGTACTGGAGCAGGATCACGACGAACCCGAACGACCAGGTGGCCTGGGCCAGCGGGATGTCGTTGAGGTCCCAGCCGTCGGGGCCCAGGTGGTTCGAGGCCCACCACAGGCCGAAGGCCATCACCAGGGACGCGCAGGAGACGGAGACGTACCGCGGGATCTGCTTGAGCAAGCCCTCGTGGTGGGCGAAGCCCAGGACCCAGCAGCCGCCGTAGACCGCGAAGTCGGTGATCGCGAGGCCCGTCTCACCGGGGATGGTCACCACTCCGGTGCCGACGATCGCCGTCAGGCCGAGCGGCGCGAGCATCGTCGGCCAGGGTGCCTTGCGGAACAGCCACAGCAGCAGCGGGGAGGCGATGACGAACCACAGGTAGGCGCGCAGGTACCAGAGCGGCCCCGCGGCCTGTACCGCCCAGGTGTCCTCCAGCAGGCCGGACGGGGAGCCGACGTGCCAGGGGTAGGGCGGGGCGCCGATCGGGACGATGTAGTTGAACAGCTCGATCAGGCCCCAGGCGCCGCCCTCCGGGTCCTTGGTGGGGTTCCAGCCGTTCACGAACATCATCGTCAGCACGACCGCGGCGAACGCCCACATCGGCGGCAGGAGGCGGCGCACGCGGCCGCGGATCACGCCCATCGCCGGGCGCTTGAGCGAACGCGCCATCAGCGAGCCCGCCAGCGCGAACATCACGCCCATCGACGGGAACAGCACCGACAGCCACGCCCAACCGAAGAGGTGGTACACCACGACGCGGACCAGGGCGATGGAGCGCAGCAGGTCGAGGTACCGGTCGCGGCCGGGCTTCTTGGCCGCCGGGGTGGCCGGGGCGGGAGCGGGCTCCGCTTGGGCCGCGGGCTCCGTCGTGCGCTGCCCCGGGACGGGGTGGTACGGCACACCCGCGGCCCCGTTCGGCTCACCCGCGTACGGGGAGCCGTACGGGCCGGCCGGCTCCGGGCTCGTACCCGTACCCGTACCGGTCGTGTATCCGTGGGTCATGCCACGGGCCTCCGATCATCACTGCTCTGCGCACGCTGGTTCGGCACGGAGCCACCGGGCGCCCCGACCACACCCGTGCGCCGGAGCTTCTGCCAGCGCAGCCGGCCGCCGGTGAGCGCGGTGATCCAGGACTGGAGCAGCACTACGTACATGAGCTGGCGGTAGAGGATCTGCTGCAACGGCAGCGAGATCAGATGGGTCATGCGTTCGCGGTCGAGGCGGAAGGCGTACGCCGCGCAGACCGCCTGGAGGGCCAGGACGCCCAGCCACGCCATGATCGTCTTCTGGGTCGGGCCGAAGACGATGCCGTAGAGCAGGAAGACGTCGATCAGCGGGGCCAGCAGCGGGGCCAGGACCATGAAGAGGGAGACGAAGGGCAGGCCCACGCGGCCGAAGCGGCCCGAGGGGCCCTTCTCGATCACGGACCTGCGGTGCTTCCAGATGGCCTGCATGGTGCCGTAGGACCAGCGGTAGCGCTGGGACCACAGCTGCTGGACGGTCTCCGGGGCCTCGGTCCAGGCGCGGGCGTTCTCGGCGTAGACCACGCGCCAGCCGGCGCGGTGCAGCGCCATGGTGACATCGGTGTCCTCGGCGAGGGTGTCGTCGCTCATGCCGCCGATCGGCGCCAGCGCCGAGCGCCGGAAGGCACCCACGGCGCCCGGGATGGTCGGCATGCAGCCCAGAACGTCGTACATGCGGCGGTCCAGGTTGAAGCCCATCACGTACTCGATGTGCTGCCAGGCGCCGATCAGGCTGTCCTTGTTGCCGACCTTCGCGTTGCCCGCCACGGCGCCGACCCTCTGGTCGCCGAAGGGCTGGACGAGTTCGCGGACGGTGGACGGTTCGAAGACCGTGTCGCCGTCCATCATGACGACGATGTCATGGCTGGCGTTGGCGAGGCCGCGGTTGAGCGCGGCCGGCTTGCCCGCGTTGAGCTGGCGGATCACCCGGACACCCGGTAGGCCCATGGCCTCGACGATCCGGGCGGTGCCGTCACTGGAACCGTCGTCGATGACGATGACCTCGACCGGGTGGTCGCTGGACATCAGCGAGAGGACGGTGTTCTCGATGCACTTGGCCTCGTTGTACGCCGGGACCAGCACCGTCACCGGTTCGGTCACCGGCGGGCCCCAGCGGAAGTCCTTGCGGCGGACCCGGCGGGCGTGGAAGCCGGAGAGGAGCAGCATCAGCCCGAAGCGGCCGATGACGAGCGTGCCGATGATCGCCAGGCCCACCACCAGGCCGTCGGTGATCTTCTCCGAGGCCTGGACGAGGAAGACCCAGGCCTTGCCCTTCCACAGTTCGGCGCCGGTCACCGGGCTCATCGCGCTGGGCGCGTCCAGGGCCTCGGTGAGGTTGTCGAACTCGTAGCCCTTCTTCTGCAGGTCGGGCAGGAACCTGTCCAGCGCCTCGACCGTCTGGCTGCGGTCACCGCCCGAGTCGTGCATCAGGACGATGGCGCCCTCGCCGTCCTTGGGCGTGGCGCGGCGGATGATCTCGTCGACGCCGGGCCGCTTCCAGTCCTCGCTGTCCGTGTTGTTGACGACGGTGATGTAGCCGCGGCTGCCGATGTACTCGGTGACCGGCCAGGACTTGTTGTCCATGGCATCGGCGTAGGAGGAGTACGGCGGGCGGAAGAGCGAGGTGCGGATGCCGGCCGCGCCGGTGATCGCCAGCTGGTTCTGCGACAGCTCCCAGTCGATGCGCTTCTTGGACTGGAAGGAGAGGTCAGGGTGGTTGAACGTGTGCAGGCCGACCTCGTGGCCCTCGTCGACCATGCGCTCGACGAGGTCGGGGTAGCGGGAGGCCATGGTGCCGGTGACGAAGAAGACCCCGTGCGCGTCGTGCTTCTTCAGCACGTCCAGCACCTTCGGCGTCCAGGTCGGGTCCGGGCCGTCGTCGAACGTGAGGACCAGGCGGTGGTCGGGCACGCTCAGGCTCTCGGTGCGGCCGCCGCGGGCGTCGATGACCGGGCCGCCCTCGAGGATCTTCTCCGGCACCTGGTCGGTGGCGGCGGGCGGCTGGACCCGGTGGTCGGCGAGGATCTCGCTGTGCACGTAACCGCGCAGCATGAGCATCGCCGCCAGGGCGACCAGGACGAGCAGCGGAAGCAGCAGGCGCAGGGGCAGGCGGCGCCTGGCGCCCTCACGGGCGCTGCGCGGCGGCCCGTGACGGCGGATGCGGGATGCCATCAGAGGGTGCTCTCCGGGGACAAGGAAGGGGACGTGAAGGGGTGGGCCAGGGGGGCGCTCACGCCGTTGACGGCCGTACCGCCGTCACCGGGATCGGTGCCCGTAGGGGGGGCGGTGGGGTTCGTGGGGCCGGTGGGGACGACCGGGGTCTCGTCGTCGTCCTCCGGGGGCGTCGAGTCCGGGCTCCCGGGAGGCGGCACCTGCGTCGACTGCGTCGGGTCCGGGGCGGTCGCGTCCTCGTCACCGGGGTCCGGGGCGGTCTCGGACTGTGAGGGCCCGGGGTCGGCACTGGTGCCCGGCTGCAGGGCGGTGCCGGACGTGCCGGGCACGGGGACGTCGTTGTCCGGTGCCGTGGTCACGCCGGCGCCGGCCGAGGGGCTGGTCTGCGGGACGGCGCTGCCGGTGCCGGAGGGCTGCGCGGACTGCGAGGGTCGCGGCGTGGTGTCGACCTGTCCGGCCGGCTTGCCCTCCTGCTGGCCCTCCACGGGCAGCCAGGGCGCGTTGGAGTTGCCGGAGAGCAGCGTGGAGACGATGACGACGGCGTAGACCGCGCAGGCGACGCCGACCGCGATGCCGAGGCGGCGGTACAGGCGGCTGCGGCGTCCCGACGCGTCGACGAAGACCGGTCCGTCGGAACCCCCCTCCGGGCCCTTCTCGGGGCGCCCGCTGTCGGCCCGGCGGATCACGCCGTCACCGAGCTGGACGGCGTCGAGCTGGACCGTCACCTCGTGCGGGTCGTGCGCGTGGGCGCCGGTCCTGGCGCCGGGCCCGGCATCGACATCTGCATCTGCATCGGCATCGACGTCCGGGGTTTCCTGCCAGGGGTCGCGAAGGGCGGAGGTGGCGGGGCCGGGCGCGGTCGTGGGGAAGACACGGGTCGGGGCGGCCGAAGGAGCCGAAGGAGCCGAAGGAGCCGAAGGAGCCGAAGGAGCCGAAGGAGCCGAAGGGAGGATGTCCGTCTTGTCGGCTTCAGGACTCGTGTCGTCGCGGCCGGTTCCGGCCGGGTCGGTAACGGCCGGGTCGGTAACGGCCGGGTCGGTAACGGCCGGGTCGGTAACGGCCGGGTTCTTCCTGTTCGGAGTCGCCCCGTCAGGGCCGGTCCCGGTCGGACCGCTTCCGGTCGGTTTCGTCCCGCCCCAGGTTATGCGTCCCCGATTCAACGCATCGCGGGCCCGATCCCGATCCCGATCCGTACGGTCTCCGGCCACCGGGGTGTCGCCGACCGGGTCGCCGCCCACCGACTTGCCGGCTATTCGTTCCCCGCCTATTCGGGAACCGAGAATCTCCGTCTCGTCGGCACCCGAGCCCCCGAACCATCCGGCCCGGGAGCCGGCGGAACCGGCGGAGCCGCCGGACTGGGCCGGCCGGCCGGGCCGGGCAGACTGGCCGGGTCGGTCGGACGACGGTCCGGGTCGGTCGGACGACGGTCCGGTCGTCGACGGCTCCCCGGTCACCGGGAGGGCCCTGGTCGCCGGAAATACCTCGGTGACGTCAGCATCCTGTTTCGCCTCTGGGAGATCACG